>CAUABY010000060.1 GCA_958427375.1 uncultured Eubacteriales bacterium | reverse complement strand
GATAAACAAAGTGGATAATTTTATAATTGTAAAGCTCGGCTAAGCTGGGAGACAGAGAATGAGCAGTAATCTGGATAACAAAAGAGAGAAATTCAGCCGCTTCTGCGCGATGGCGGTGTATGTTCTCACGCTCATTTTCATGGCGTATCTCCTGCCAATGTCGCTTTTGCGCACCACCCATATGAGCACCGGCGGGGGAGTAGGCGAGGTCGTGCGCTTTTATAACGACAACGTCTTTCTCAATATCATCATGCTCATTATCAGCACGGCGGCGGTGTATCTGGTGTTCTGGCTGGTTGAGCATGTCAATTTGCACAAGATAATCTCAATCCTCATGGCGTGGACGCTTATTGCGGGCATATTCTTCGTCTGCTCCGCCAAACTTCAGCCCTCCGCGGACTCGTATATCGTCAGCTTCTTCGCGCGCCAGTGCGCCGCGGGTGACTACTCGTATTACCATGATTATTTCAGAAGCTTTCCTTTCCAGTTCGGCTTTGTGCTGTATGAGGAGCTTTTCTTCCGGCTTTTCTACCTCGTGCTCCCCGGCGCGCCGGAGGGATATTCAAGCCTTGCCATTCAGGGGCTCAACGTCGTGTGGCTGGCCGTTGGCTATTACGCGGTTATAAAATGCACGGCGCTTGCAAGCCGTAATGAATCTGTCACCAAGCTTACAGCGGTGCTGCTCGGCCTTTTCATGCCGCCGCTGCTGTTTACAACCTATATGTACGGCAACATCCCCGGCTTTGCGCTCTCAATATTGGGGGTGTGGATGTTTTTGGATTTCCAGCATACCCGGCGCTGGCTGACCGGCGTACTCACGGCGGTTTTCCTCACGCTCGCTGTGTGCATCAAGCTCAATTCCCTCATCTTCGTTGTCGCAGTCTGCATCGTGTGGATTATCCGGCTCATCAAAAAGCCGCAGTTTAAATCCGCGTTGCTGCTCGTCATCACAATTGTGCTGGCGCTCGGCGTTAAGGGTCTGCCGCAGAAATATTATGAGCGCCGTTGTGACGATAGCTTTGGCGGCGGTGTGCCGCAGGTTAGCTGGATGGCCATGGGGATGAACGAGGGAAACTCATGCGCTGGCTGGAATAAAAACGAGTATACTATCCAGAACTTCCGCGAACACCACTATGATCGAGAGCTAACGAGCGCGGTGTCGAGAGAAGAGATAAATAACAGACTTCAATATTTCCGGAAGAATCCGGCATATGCCGCCGACTTTGTCTCCCGCAAGATCCTCAGCCAGTGGAATGAACCGACATATCAGGGGCTTTGGAATAACCAGGTACGCAAAAACTACAGCGAGCCGGGGCAGATGTACGATATAATCTGCAATAAGATAGATGGCGGCCTTGCGCGCATGATGAACTACTACCAGCAGCTTATTTTCTTTGGCTTCGCGCTGGGTATTATCTGCCTTGCGCGCAATAAAAGCATACGCGCGTCAATCTTCCCGCTCATCGTGCTCGGCGGATTTCTGTATCATCTGCTCTTTGAGGCAAAATCGCAGTATGCCATGCCATATATCATCCTCATGATTCCTGTTGCGGCGTACGGCTTTGTCCTCCTTTCAGACAGGGTTGGCGAACAAAGCGGAAGAAGAAAGGACTTACCCGATGGACAAAACAAAAAGCACGCCGCTTGAGCGCGCTCTTTTGAAACTTTGGAATATAACGGCGCGTGACCGCCTGCCCTTTGTCTCGGCATTCCTCTTTGGGCTTACGGCGCATATGTTCGCCTTTACAAATAAGCTTGTCAATGCCGATGAGGTTCAGTCGCTCCTCGGCAAGGGCGCGACCATAACCTCCGGCCGCTGGGGTCTTGAAGCGGTCAAATTGCTCTTCCCGGACTACTCCCTGCCCTGGCTATGGGGTCTTGTCAGCCTTGTACTGATATCTCTGTCAGTATGCCTCATAATCCGCCTTTTTGATATCAAAAGTCCGCTTATCAAAGTGCTGCTTGCAGGGCTTATTACAAGCTTCCCTTCGCAGACAGGGGTTTTCTGCTTCATGTTCACAAGCTCGGCCTATGCGTTCTCTTTCCTCTGTGCCGTGCTCGCGGCATATCTCTTCTGCCGCGGCGTGAAGTGGCGCGGCATTGTCTGTGCTGTGCTTATGACGGCCTCCCTTGGCATCTATCAGGCCTATATCACGCTCACGGCAAGCCTTTTCGTCGTGTACATGATTAAAATGCTCTTAGACGGCGAGAGCGCAAAAAATACGCTGATCCTTGCTGTCAAAGCGCTCTTGATGCTCGTAATTTCCCTCGCGCTCTATGCTGGGATAACTTGGGCGGTGCTGCACTTCACGGGCGCTGAGTTTAATACCTATGTCACCGATAATGTCAATGAGCGCGGCATTGCAGGCCGTGTCCGCATGGCATATGATTTTCTCGTCTACTATCTCAGCTACCGCGAGTTTGCCCTCATCACAAGCGAAGCCTCGCGCTGGCTGCATATTCTGCTCTTTGCCCTCTGTGCCGTTGCGCTCATCACTGCCGCCGTCAAAAGGGCGCGGCAGGGGAGCGTGACGGCGGGCGCGCTCATCCTTGTGTGCGCTTTTCTCATGCCCATCGCCGTCAACTGCATGTATCTCGTCATGGCGAAGGACTCCATACATACCCTTGTCATCTATAGCTTCGCCGCCTTTTATGTTTTGGCTGCTCTGCTTATGGAGCTGGTGCTTGCCGGCGGCGAAGCCGTAAAGCGCGCGGGGCGCGATTTAGCGTATCTCGCGCTCACCGTGACGTTAATCAGCAATGTCTACTTTGCCAATAAGGTGTATTTGAAGCTCTATTTGCAGTATGAAAACGCCTACTCATTTTATTCCATCATGCTCAGCCGCGCGGAAAATCTGGACGGATTTAATGAGGACACCCGGCTTGCCATAATTGGCTTTCAGGATAATAAGCTCACAAGCTTCCCGGAAATTGATACCGGCTATATCACCGGCGTCAATGCGGAGCTTGTCAATATCTACTCGCGTGAGAACTTCCTGCGCCACTATCTCGGCACGGATATAGCCCTCGCGGATGAGGAGACGGTGTCGCGCCTTGCCGCGACGGAGGAATTCGCCGCCATGGCGGAGTACCCGTACTATGGCAGTGTGCGGATGATAGACGGCTTTGCGGTCGTCAAGTTCGGCTGAGAGGAGGGAGTGCTGTGAAAAATAATCAGTCCCTCTTTGAACGCGCGGCCGCGTGGCTCGCTGGCATGGCGCGGCGCTTCGCACTGCCCATCATGTCCGAACTTGTCTGCGGCCTCGCGGCGCATATGTTTGCTTTCTCCAATAAGCTCATCAATGCTGACGAGACGGCCGCGCTCTTTTCCAAGGGCGCCACGTTGACCTCCGGCCGCTGGGGGCTGGAACTTTCAAAGCTCCTCTTCCCGGACGTGTCCATGCCTTGGATATACGGCGTTATCTCGCTCCTCTGCATCGCGGCGGCGGCTGCCGTCGTGGTTGATGTTTTTGATATCAAAAACCGGCTCTCACAGGCGCTCATCGGGGGCAGCTTTGGGGTTTTCCCGGCGCTCACCGGCAATTTCTGCTATATGTTTACAAGCTCGGCGTACGCGCTCGCAATACTGCTTGCCGTTGCGGCGGTGTGGCTCTTCTCGCGCGGCGGCGCACGGCGCAACGTCGCGGGCTGTGCGGCGCTTGCAATCTCCCTCGGCGTGTACCAGGGTTATATCGCCATCGCCGCAAGCCTCTGCGTGCTGCTGCTTATAAAGCGGTTGATGGATGCGGACAGCACCGCGCGTGAAGTTCTGCGGCGCGGAGTGGCGTATCTCGGACTGCTCATAGCCTCGCTCGCGGTTTATTACGCCGTCACCTTTGCAGTGGAATCCACCATCGACTCCGGGTATCAGAATTATGACGTAACATCGGGTGACGGGCTTGTAAAGAGCATCGTCACGGCCTACTCCGCCTTTGTCCGCACCTTTGTCAGCGGCTATTTCGGCTATGTCAACTCTGTTCCATCAATGGTGGCGCATCTCGTCTGCGCGGTGCTTATTGTATATGTGCTGCTGGAAAATCTCCTGCGGCGGAAAAATACGGCGAAAGCAATTCTCATGTTCGTGCTGGTCATTGTCTATCCGCTGAGCGTGAACTGCATCTATCTCATCGCCTCCGTGGATATAATCCATAGCTTAGTACTGATGAGCTTTGTGTCCTTCTATGTGTTCACCGCCCTTGCGGCGGAGCGCGCGGAAAAGGGGAGGGCTGTGCGCGATATCGCGTCGCTCTCGCTCATCTGCGTCATAGCCAGCAACATTTTCTTTGCCAACAAGGTCTACCTCAAAATGTACCTTGAGTATGAAAACGCCTATGCCTATTATAATACCCTCATGGCGCAGATAATGGACACGCCGGGCTTCTCGCAGTATACGATTGTCGACATTGTCGGCAATACCGATACCGGCGTCACGCACTTTCCTGAGCTTGACACCGGCGGTTTCACCGGGCCGAATGAGGACTTGGTAAATACTTATACCCGCGTCAGTTTCGTGAAATACTATCTCGGCCTTGACCTCTATATGTACCGCGAGGATAAGATTTTGAATGCAGACTGGTATGAGGACATGCCCTGTTATCCCGCTGAGGGTTCAATAGTCTACCGCGAGGATGACAACCGCATAGTCGTCAAAATGGGCTGAGCGGCGTCAAACGAAGCTCGTGCCGTTACATTTCCGCTTAACAGCGAAAACTTCACTCCGCTCCCTCCGCTTTCCGCTCCAAATCGAACCCGCTGCGCTGGGCTTCGATTTGGTTAAAGACACTGTGCTTCTAAAGCCTCCCGCGCCGACATAAGGTGCAACCTCATCCGAAGAGCCATAACCGCGCAGTTCAGCGCAGAAAAAAGCATCCGTGTGTACGGATGCTTTTTCGTGTCTTATGTTGAATTATGTGCGCAGATTATTGCCATCTCATCTATTGCCGGTGCAGATATCGGCGAGAGAGCTAAGCATCGCGTTTACGTCGGACACTTCCCACGCAAGCCCGGAGCCGTTGAAGTAAATGAGCTGGGTGCCGCCGTCTTGACGCGCGTCATAGTAATATTTCAGCATGGTGATGGGGTTATCCTCCGGGTAGTCGTCCAGCGGCACAATATCCGAGGTGCTGAGGTCTGCCAGCGCCTGACAGTCGGTGTAGCTGTAGCCCTCGCGCGCTTTCCCGGCTCTCACCGCGCCCTCAAAGAAATAGGCAATGCTGTCAAACTGTGCGTTGTCCGTGCCGTAATAGTTCTCGATTGCATAGCCCTCGGCCATGTGCCGGGCCTGATTTGCCACAACAAAGGTCGCGGACACTTCGTAACTCGTGGTAAACTCCTCACCGTCGAGCGCGTATATGTCCAGATACTGGTTGATGTATCCGTTCTCGTCCACGTCGCTGTGCCAGCTTACAAGCTCATAACGCCCCTCGTCATCGAGGAGCCAGCGCCCGGTCGTGTTTACGCTGTTGGGTGAGCCGGTGTGAAAATGCTCCTGCTCGTGGCACTTTTTTAGCTCCCCGTCGTAACGCCATATTTCCTCGTGCAGGCACCACAGCTCAGTGCCGTCGTCGCAGCGGCTGTACTGTGCGTTTTCAGCGGAAAAACTCTTGTCAATGTAGTAGAGATACAGCTCGTCGCGCCCGTCCGCGTCAAGGTCGATGAGCTTCGCGTAGGCAAGCCCCTCGCCATCAATGGAAGATGTGCATACGCCCAAACGCCCGGTATAGCCGGTCAGAACGCTTAAGTAAGCCTGCGCCGCCTCGCTCGTCAGCTCTTGGTGCGCGGCGGGGGCGCTGTCCGCGCCGTCAGAGCTTATAACCGTTATGCCCGTCACGAAGTCCGAGTTGCCGCCATAGGTCGATATTATGTATTTCACCGCGAATATGCCCAACACAAGCCCGACTATCACAAGGATGACTGCCGCGCCTATCGGCATGCCGTCCTTCTTCTTTTTTGCCTTGCTGCTCTCAGCAACGGCCTTGATGCTCTCATCGGGCGCGGTGTTATCTACGCGCGGCACTGCCTCATCCTTCGGCTCGGTGCGCCGCGTCTCGCGTGTATCGTGCCGCGCGCGCGGCTGAGCACTTATGTTTCGCTGCCGCTCGATTGGGCGCGGCGCGGTGAAGCTCTCCACGGCGGAGGTCACGCGCAGTGACGAGCTGTAGCCGCACTTTTGCGCAATAACGCTGCCTATTGAAAGCGTCAGCGAAGGGGGGAGCTGACACTTGAGTTCAAGCCGCTCCATCTGCGTTTTCAGCTCAGCGGGGGTGAGTGCTGTGCTCTCAGGCGCTACCTCACGCTCAAGCCCCAGCGCCTTTTCCGCCTCGTTGAGGCTCTTTTGCGCGGCGGCCTCGCTGCAGCGCATGACGGACGCAATCTGCAGCAGCGACATGTCGTCGCAGTAGCGCAGCAGCAGCGCTGTGCGCGGCATATCCTGCAAGGCCTCAAGCGTGGCCTCGCTTATCTCGCGCGTGTTGCCTGCCCCGGCGGGTGACTTCACGGCTTGCTGCTTGCGCAGGCGCGTGAAGCTGATGTTGGATGCAATCGCGCACAGCCACGTCATCAGCCGCCCGGAGTTTGTCAGCTTTTCGAGACTGCGAAAGGCCGCAATGTAGCTGTCCTGCACCGCGTCCCAAGCCGCCTCCTCGCTCAAAAGTATGGTTTTTGCGTGAAAATAGATGTTGTCCTTGGTCTCTAAGAATATAGCCTCGTATACCTCGGTCTCTCCGCTAAGTACGCGCTCAGCCAGCGCCGAAAGCCTTTCCGCATCCACAGATTATCCCTCTCTTTTGCCGTTTACATCGCATTTTGTCGTTTTATGATAGTATACCATAGGACGATAACACAAGACAAGGGTTAACATAAAAACTTTTTTGCTCTGAATACAAGCTGAATATTTATTCATTTCAAGTCATAACTGAAATCTGATTAAAGAATTTAATCAGAAAATAGTATCAAATTTGCCGAGATTACAAAAAGAACACGCCTAAATTTGTAGACACTTACAAAAATGCGTGGGACGTATTGACACATTGAGTAAAGGATGGTAGGATGCAGACAAATTGAATCGCTTAGATAGAGGCGCGGTATCCATCAGTACCATCCCGCAGGCATTAGGCGGCGCGGGGTGTGAAAGGGGCCACCGCCGAAGCGTGAGAGCCTGCCTAAAAGCTCTTGCCGCTGGGTCGGCAGATAACATCTGCCGGACTGTCACATTACTTGTGAAGCGCTATCAATGGCTGACGGATCTTTGTCCTGCCGTATTTCGGCGAGGCTGATTTGATTTTCCATGAACCGCTTGACGAGCGGTTCATTTTTTTATTTCAGCCCAGCGGCCGGGCAGAGGACAGGCCGAGAGTTGACCAAAGTCAAATCCGTCAACCGCAAAGAAAGGACAGAAAATGAGAAGAGTACTTGCAATCGTGTTATCCCTCGTCATGCTTTTAGCGCTCTGCGCCTGCGGCAGCAGCCAGCCCGCACCCAGCGCCGCCCCCGATGCTGATGGTTCAGCAGCCGCGGATTCCGCCGCCGTCGCCTCCGGCGTGGAGGACGGCGTTCTGACTGTCGCCATGGAGTGCGCTTACGCCCCCTATAACTGGACGCAGTCCGATGCCTCCAACGGCGCCGTCCCCATCTCCAACGTGCCCGGCTCGTATGCCAACGGATATGATGTTATGATTGCCAAGAGCATCTGCGAGGCCAACGGCTGGGAGCTTGAGATTGTCCAGTCCGACTGGGACTCTCTCGTCCCCGGCGTGCAGACCGGCACCTTTGACGCAGTTATCGCCGGTCAGTCCATGACTGCCGAGCGCTCCGAGCAGGTTGACTTTGCCGGCCCCTACTTCTATGCGACCATCGTCTGCGTCACCCGCGCCGACAGCCCCTATGCCTCCGCCACCGGTCTTGCCGACCTCGCCGGCGGCTCCTGCACCGCGCAGATTGCCACCATCTGGTATGACCAGTGCCTGCCCCAGATAGAGGGCGCCAATGTCCAGACCGCCGCCGAGACCGCGCCCGCAATGCTCATGGCGCTTGAAACCGGCATGGTCGACTTTATCTGCACCGATATGCCCACCGCGCAGGGCGCGGTCGAGGCCTATCCCGACATGACCATTCTCGACTTTTCCGGCACCGACGGCGACTTCCAGTTCAGCGATGAGGTGCGCGCAGAGAACGTGAATATCGGCGTCTCCGTCATGAAGGGCAATACCGAGCTCAAGAATGCGATTGACAGCGTTCTCTCCACCATGAACGTTGATGACTTCAACGCCCTCATGCAGCAGGCAATCTCTATCCAACCTTTGAGTGAGTAAGATAAACGCAATATACTGCAAATTCAACCCTTTTTTATCCAAATCGAAGCCCAGCGCAGCGGGTTCGATTTGGATAAGGAAAACGGAGAGAGCATAGTGCAGTTTTTGCGGTCTCGCGGAAACGGAACGGTGCGAACTCCGTTTGACGACGGGCAGACCAGCCCGCCGCTGTATCCATAATATTGCAAAGGATATGAATACCAATGAATAAACTGGCACAGCTTGTAAGCGACATAGCCAAGCTCTGGTCAAAGTACAGCGCGGCATATTTACGCGGCATTGAGAATACATTGCTCCTTGCGCTCGTCGCTACGCTGATAGGCTGTATAATCGGCTTTGTCTGCGGTATGCTCAACACCATACCCTGCTCAAGGAACGACCACCCGATAAAGCGCTTTTTCGTCGGCTTGGCGCGCGTCATAGTCCGCGTCTATGTTGAGGTATTTCGCGGCACGCCCATGGTGCTGCAAGCGGTGTTTATATATTACGGTCTGCCGTATTTCACTGATAACGCCCTCAAGTTCACCAGCATCTGGGCGGCATCCATCCTCGTTGTGTCCATCAATACCGGCGCGTATATGGCGGAGTCAGTGCGCGGCGGCATCATCTCCATCGACCCCGGACAGACCGAGGGCGCAAAGGCCATTGGCATGACCCATTTCCAGACCATGACCAGCGTCATCCTCCCGCAGGCCCTGCGCAATATCATGCCGCAGATAGGCAATAACTTCATCATCAATGTCAAGGATACCTCCGTCATGTTCATCATCGGTTTCCCGGACTTCTTCGCCGCGCACCGCGCCAGCGTCGGCGCGAGCTATCTCTACTTCCCCTCGGCCACGGTGGAGATGATAGGCTATCTCACAATGACGCTTGCCGCCTCGTTTATCCTGCGCTGGATAGAGAAAAAGCTTGACGGCGACGGCAGCTATGAGCTCGCAAGCGAGGATCAGCTTGTCATGGCGGCGGGTACCTACCGCCACCCTGACAGCGGCAGCCCCTTTGATGAGCGCAGTGTCGAGTTTGAAGAGCAGACCAAGCGCGGCCATCGCGCCAGAAGGAAAGGAACGCGCTGACATGGCAGAGACAGTTTTGAAAATAAATCACCTCTCAAAATCTTTCGGCCAGAACGAAATTTTGAAGGACATAGATTTCAGCGTTGAAAAGGGCGATGTTATCAGCGTCATCGGCGCGTCGGGTTCCGGCAAGTCTACGCTTCTGCGCTGCATAAATCTGCTGGAAACCCCGACCTCCGGTGAGATAATCTACCACGGCAAAAATGTCGCCGGGCGCGGCGTGAACGCGGCGGAATACCGCTCGCACGTGGGCATGGTGTTCCAGTCGTTCAATCTCTTTAATAATATGACCGTGCTTGATAACTGCATCGTCGGTCAGGTCAAGGTCCTAAAGCGCGATAAGGACAAAGCCCGCGCCCACGCCCTGCACTATCTGGAAAAGGTCGGCATGTCCCCATACATAAACGCCAGGCCCCGCCAGATATCCGGCGGGCAGAAGCAGCGCGTCGCCATCGCCCGCGCCATGGCTATGGACCCTGAAGTGCTGCTTTTTGACGAACCGACAAGCGCGCTTGACCCGGAGATGGTGGGCGAGGTGCTTGGCGTAATGCACAGCCTTGCCGACGAGGGCATGACCATGCTCGTCGTGACGCATGAGATGGCCTTCGCGCGTGATGTCAGCACACGGGTTCTCTAT
>CAUABY010000059.1 GCA_958427375.1 uncultured Eubacteriales bacterium | reverse complement strand
TGCTGTTGCTGGATAGGCGCCGCCTGCTCAAGGCGGATTTTCTGCTGCTGTTGACCTTTGTGTGCTTTTTCGTCTTTTCCGGTAATCTGGCCCGAATCGGCGCGGTGGAGGTGCTGCTTCACCGCCTGCTTGCCGGGCGGGAGCTGCTCACCGCAGCTTTCACCAGTCAGGTGATAAGCAATGTGCCGTCAGCGCTGCTGCTCTCCGGCTTTACGGATGCGTGGCGGGAGCTGCTGCTGGGTGTAAATATAGGCGGCTTAGGCACACCGGTGGCAAGCTTGGCAAGCCTTATCAGCCTGAAGCTCTATTCCCATTCCCAGCATGCCGACAGCGGCAGATTCCTCGCCCGGTTCTCGGCAGTGAACTTCGGCCTCTTAGCCATTCTGCTGGCGCTCTACAGCTTCGTGCTGTAGATTTGGAAAGGAGGGGCAGCGGCGTGAATGCGCTCTGATTTTTATGCGAAAGCAAAAAAATCGGAGCAAGCGATACAAAGCTTGCTCCGACGTGGCAGCGGGAGAAGGATTCGAACCCTCACATACGGAGTCAGAGTCCGCTGTGCTACCTTTACACAATCCCGCTAAACGCAAGTGCTATTATACTTATTTTTACGCATTTGTCAAGGGCTTTTTTGATTTTTTTCAATCTTTCGCCGCATACCGCACGGCGCGCGGAAATTTTGCTTGCTATTTCTCCGTCCATTTACTATAATATAATTTCAAATGAAAGTTTTTTCGACCGAAAGGTGATACATATTATGCACTCAGCAAAGAAAAAAAGCTCCAAAAAAGTGCTGATTATAGCGCTTGCCGTGGCAGCGGTCATAATAATAGCCGCCGTCGCCGCGTATTTCGTATGGGAGCAGGCACCAAGCATAGCCGGGGCAAACCCCGCGCCCGCAACTGAGCCGCCAGCCGAACCGGCTGCGTCCGCCGCGCCCTCGGCAACCCTCGAACCCACGCCCACCCCGGTGCTCGACAGCGCCGTCGCCCCGGACAACGACAGGCACGACGGGGTGTACACCATTCTCCTCGTCGGCGAGGATATGTGGACAGGGCACACCGACACCATCCTTGTCGGCAAGGTTGACACCAACGCCCACAAGATGGACTTCGTCAGCATCCCGCGTGACACCCTTTTGAATATGGATGGGGACATGCGCAAGATAAACGCCGTCTATGCCAACGCCACGAGCCTGGACGAGGACGGGATGGCCGCGCTCAAGTCCCGCGTCAAGGATTTAATCGGCTTTGACGTTGACTGCTACGCAAAAATTGACCTTGAGGCTTTTGTGCAGGTCATTGACGCTGTCGGCGGCATTGACATCTATCTTGATGAGCCCGTGCAGTATGACGACGTGTGGCAGGGAATGTATATAGACGTGCCCGCAGGCCAGAACCACCTTAACGGGCAGGAGGCCATGACGCTTGTGCGCTACCGCGCGGGCTATGCCAGCGCCGATATAGGCCGTATTGACGTGCAGCACAAGTTCCTCACCGCCTGTGTCGAGCAGTTTATAAGCCTCGGCAATATCCCCAATATCGGCAAGGTCATGGATATACTGACCGAGTCCGTCGATACCGACCTCACAGCCGCGAACATCGCTTACTTCATCCGTCAGGGTCTGATGTGCAAGACGGAGGACATAAAATTCTACACCATGCCCACTGCCCCAAAAAATCTCGGCGGTTACAGCTATGCTGTCATCATACTGTATGACTGGGTCAACATGATAAATGACTGCCTTAACCCATTTGTGGACGAGATTACCACGGGCAATCTCAACGTCATGTATAATGACTACTTCGGCTATGGCTGCACGAGTGAAATCCAAGGCGGATGGTACTATGTAGGTGCGGCTGAAGCGGATAGAGCCGCCTTTGCACAGGCGCAGGGCTGGGGCTGATGCCCACACTTCTGCCGCAATTACATATATTATAATAGTAGACGCGCAATGCAATAAAAACGCCGCATCTGACCGGTTTGGGTCAGATGCGGCGTTTTGCCGCACTGTCTTATTTTGACGCCTCATCGTCTGCGGCCTCAGTGTCGAAAATGTAGCGCCCGTATGCGTTTATTATCGTCGTCTCTCCATATTGCCGCTCGCGCTCAAAGCCCGCGCCGCTGTAGCTTTTGTGTACATGCCCGTGTACGAGGTACTTGGGCTTGTGCTTGTCCAGGAGCGGCAGGAAAGCTTCAAAACCGCGGTGTGCCATGTCGGCCTGATCGCCATAGCCGCGCACAGGCGCGTGCGTGAGCACTATGTCAACGCCGCCCGCGCGCTTCAGCTTCCAGCTAAGGCGCTTTATGCGCCGCTCCATCTGCTTTTCAGTGTACTGGTTCGGCCCGCCGTTGTAGAGCTGTGAGCCGCCCAGCCCAAGTATGCGCGTGCCCTTTATCACCACAAGCTTGTCGTCGATGCACTCACAGCCTTCGGGCGGCTGTGCGGAGTAGCCCCCGTCGTGGTTGCCGCAGACATAGAGCAGCGGGCGGTTTGCCATCGTTACAAGAAAGCTCAGGTAGCTTGCTTTCAAATCACCGGAGGATAAGATGAGGTCAATGCCCTTTAATCGCCCTGGCTGGTAGTAGTCCCACAGATAGGAGCTCTCCTCGTCGGATATCGCGAGTATCTTCAAAGCTGCTTGACCTCCTTTTCCGGCGGTATCTGGTCGCGGTAGACGCCCAGCAGCCGCACAAGCCCATGCGCGCGCGGCAAAAGCTCATCAAAACCCGGAATGCTGCCGTCAACATTGTCGCACAGCCAGTCCATCTTCAGTATCTCTTCAAAATTCAGCTCCTGCTCGCCGTTGCAGCGCACAATACCGTTTTGGTCGACCATGTGCGTTTTGAATGGTGATATCTCGCCGCGGCTCAGCCCGTCTTTCAGTATGTTCGCCAGCGTGTACACGCCGTCAGGCAGAGAGGGGGAGAGCTGAACGTCTATAACGCCCGTATCCATGCCCCACCAGTAGTTTATCGCGCGCTCCGCCGGTGCCTCACCCAGCGAGCCGGACAGCAGCGCAACCAGAATCTTCTCATAAAACGGCCCCCAGTGCCAGCAGGGCACGGCCAGCGGCTGCATGCTGCCGTCGGCGGCGAGCTTGTACGTGCCCCATTCAAGCGCCCAGTGCTGGTTGATTGGGTTTGTCGCGTCGCGGTTGGAGATAACGGTCACGCCGCTTTTGATGAGGTCGGATATCGGGTCGCCGGGGATGCACGTCCAGCCGAGCTTCACGCGCGCGTTGGGGTTTGTCAGACGCACGCCCAGCGCAAAGGCGTTTATGCTCGCCGGTACGCCGAAAATTGGGTAGCCGGAGATGCAGCCGATTCCGTCCGACCCGGCCATAGCCCCGGCGATTGCGCCGGTTATGAACTTGGCCTCGTATATGCGCGCATAGTATACGCGCACATTGGTGTACGGCATGGATATTGAGCAGTTGAATACTCTCACATCCTTGTACTCCGCCGCGATGCGCCGACAGGCGTCTATCATGTGGGGCGTTGTGGCAAAGATAATCTGCGCCCCGTCGTTTACGGCCTGCACCATCGCCTCATAGTATTCGCCGGAATAGGCGGGATATACCGTCACGCTCACCTTGTCGCCGAGGCGCTGCTCAATGTATTCGCGTCCGTGGTCGTGCGCGCGCGTCCACTCGCTCACCCGCGGGTCGAAGGCGTATATAAACGCGGCATTCGCGTGCTCCGGGCGGAACGACAGCAACTTTGAGATGTTGGAGACAATGCCCTTGCCGCCCTCGTTCGCGGGCGTGGTGCTCACTTCAATGTTGGCCTCGCGCGTCTGCGTTTTGATGTCCGGCCAGAGTGAAGCGATGGACTTCAAAAGCTCGGCGGTCGTCATCTCCTTGGTGTCGGAGAAGGGGAAAACCTGAAGCCAGACCAAAAGCGCTTCGGCGGCGGTGACATCGGCCTTGTTTATGTTCTGCTTTTCAAAGGCCGCGCGAAAGTGCATAAAGCCTGCCGTAAAGCTCAGCCGCTCATTCTCCGTCCACACGTGGTCGGGGTCAAAGCCGAGCGCGGCCTGAAGCTTGGCGTACTGCTTTCTGTGGCGGAAAGTGATGATGTAGGTCTTGGAAAGCTGGTAAAAGTGCATGAACTCATAGTAAACCTGCACCTCGTGCGCGTCGGAGTATTCCGGTATGATGCGCGTCACCGTGCCGGGGATGGTGGGCGAGCCGTAGCTTTTCAGAACGCTTGCGCGCTTGTTGCCCTCCTGCACGTAAAACCGCCCCATGTACTCAAAGCACTTTATCGGGTCGCGTATGCCCTCTTCAAGGTGCGCCTCGCACAAATCCGTCCACTTCGCGCCAAACTCGCTCTGCATGTCCAGAATCGGCATAAAATTGCCTGCAAGCGCAGATACGCGCCCCGCGGTCTTTGTGCCTATCACAAGCTCTGACGGGATATCCACAAGCCCTATGTTCACGCGCCCTGACACCGTGCGCTCGTCTAAAATGTCGTCCAGTACGACGGGATAGGGATATCCGCCGCGGCTTACCGCGTACTTGTAGTACTTTTGCCCCTCTTTAAGTGCCTTTTGGTATTGCTCAACTGCTTCTGCCCGGCTCATTCAGGTTCCTCCAATGAAATGATTGATATGTTTCACACAAAGAATACCACATACAGGCAAAAACTGCAACGGAAAAAGACAGGGGAGACGAGTGAAATCCGTCTCCCCTGAAATCATTTTTCAATCCAACTCACATTCGTGCTCGCGTCAAATTCGGCGTTGAGGCTCTGATATTCAGCCTCCGAAATCTGCGCGCCGTAAGCGTAATATGTCACCACGGGCTGGCCAGCCGCGTCGTAATTAAGCTCGCTGTAGATTAGCGTTTCGGTGTTGAGCGTGCCGCCGTCAAAATTCAACCTTGCAATCCCGCCAGTCGAACCGGAGGACGCCCAGAACTGCCCGGACTCTTTCAAATCCATCAGCGCCCGCATCCAAACGCTGTAGCCGTTAACGGTTGCTCCCTCGTGATGTAAAATGAGGTAGCCCCAGGTGTCGCTCTCGCCGATGTCTATTTGCAGCACAGCCTCATCCGTCCCGTCGCCGTCAAGGTCTAAAATGGCGTAGCAGGGGATAAAGGCGCGGGCGGAAACACTCTCATCACTGCTGACGAGACTGCCGATTTCGCCAATTGACATATCTGAGCCGGTGTCTACCGAATAGAAAACGGCGGAGCCGTTCAGTACGGCGAGGTATTCCGCCGCCGGGTCGAGCGGCTCGTTCACAGCGCCAGCCGCGTCATCTGCGCTCCCAACAGCACTTTCCGCAGCCTGAGACGGCACGGATTCCGCCTGCATATACTCCTGCGGCACTGCGCTGTCCGGCTCGTCAGGGGACTTGCCCGTGCTTCCGCAGCCGCAAAGCAGCAGGGCTGACAGCAGTGTGCATGTGGTTTTGATTACGTACTTTTTCATTTGTCAATACTTCCTTTGTCTCAAATTTATGTTTCCAGCCGAATCCTCTGGCTTGGTAAAAGCTTGTTAGACCTTTCAAACCGTATGACGCCCGGCATACTGAATTAGTTCCCTCTAAATTGGAAAAATTTCCGCCATGCCGTTTTAATCACAACCGCCGTGCCCCGTTGAAAAATTCATACATGTGCGGTATAATATTAAAATAATTTTCCCATGCGGAGTATTTTATGGAAAATAAGAGACTTAACGATAAATTCAATGACCTCATGGACAACCCCCGCACACGCCGTGTGCTCTTCTGGCTCATCATGGCGGCGGCGGTGTTCGTGCGCGCATGGCAGCTCGGCACGGTGCCGAACGGCATAAATCAGGACGAGGCTTTCGCCGGGTATGAGGCGTGGTCGCTTTTGAATTACGGCATAGACACCGCGGGCTATCATAACCCCGTGTACCTCACCGCATGGGGCAGCGGCATGAACGCGCTGGAAACCTACCTGATGATGCCCTTTATCGCCATCTTCGGCCTTGAGGTCTGGGTAATCCGCCTGCCGCAGATGATAGTTGCCTGCCTGAGCGTGTGGGTGATGTACCTCTTAGTGCGCCGCACAGTGAGTGAGCGGGCGGCGCTTTTCGCAATGTTCATGCTCGCAATCTGCCCGTGGCATATCCTCATGTCGCGCTGGGGGCTGGAATCCAACCTCGCGCCGGGCTTTTTGCTGTTTGGGCTGTACTTTTTTGTGCGCGGCCTTGATAATCAGCGCTTTTTCCTGCTCTCCGCGCTCATGTACGGGCTGTGCCTTTATACCTACGCCACGGTCTGGGTGTATGTGCCAATCATGCTTGTAATCATGGCGGCGTACTGTATCGCCTGCCATAAGCTGAAATTTGACAGAAACACCGTCTTTTCCGTCATCATTCTGGCCGTTTTGGCCGCGCCGCTGCTGCTCTTCCTCGCGGTGAATTATGGCTGGATAGATGAGATACGCACACCGCTTTTCTCCATCCCCAAGCTTTTGTATATGCGCGCAAGCGAAATCTCCCTCGACGAAAAGGCGAAAAAGCTTGAGCTGATAGGAAATCTTCTCATAGAGCAAAACGACCTTAGTATTTGGAACAGCCCCACAAAATACGGCCTCCTCTATTATATAACCATGCCTTTCGCGCTCTTCGGGCTCATTTATACGATAGCAAACCTTGTCCAAAGCGTCAAGGAGCGGGAGTTTTGCCCGGAGGCACTGCTGCTGGTGCAGCTTATGGTCTGCCTGCCCCAGCTCATCCTTGTCAAAACCAACGTCACGCGAAGCAATATGCTCTTCATCCCGCTTGTCACCTTTGCGGCCTTGGGCGCGTACTTTCTCTCCACCGTTTCACGCCGGAAAGTGCTGGAAATCGTCGCGGCGGTGTACCTTGTGCTCTTCGTCGGCTTTGAAACCTATTATTTCACGGAGTATGACGCTGAGACACGCTCACACTTCTCGTATGGGCTCGATTCCGCGCTGGAGCTTGCGCAGGACAAGGGCGATGTTGTGTATCTCGACGAGAACGAGTTTTACACAAAGGTGCTCTTCTATGCCCAAACGCCTGTTGATACTTTCCGCGACACCGTGCAGTATCTCTACTATCCCAGCGCCTACCTCCACGCCCTTAGCTTTGATAACTTCTGCTTCTGGGCAGACCCCTACCACCCGGAGGATAATGCCGCCTATATCATGCTTCGCGGCGCAGACCTCGGCAAGCTGCCGGAGGCGGGCTTCAGCTTTGAATATATCGGCGAATATGTAGTTGCCTATAAGGAATAAGGAAGAAACTATGCGGATAAACGCCAATTACCATACCCATACCACCTTCTGCGACGGCACGGATACTGCTGAGGACATGGTGTGTGCCGCCATTGCCTTGAGATTTGAGCATCTCGGCTTTTCCGGGCACCTTGATTATTTTGCGCATGTCGATGTGCCGCGCTACTTTGCGGAAATCCGCCGCCTTGAGGAGAAGTACCGCGCCGATATTGAGATACTCTGCGGCATAGAGCTTGACAGCCTCTATGATTCGCGCGCGGCCGAGGGGGCGGACTATATCATCGGCTCTACCCATTATCTTGACCTGCCGCCCGTGGACGGGGAGTATATCTCGGTCGACGGCCGCGTGGAGAATATCCACCGCCTTGCCGAGCTCTTCTTTGACGGCGACTATTACCGCCTCACCCGCGCCTATTACGAGCTTGAAGCGCAGGCAGTGGAGCGCATGCACCCGACCTTTATCGGGCACTTTGACCTCGTCACCCGCTTCAACGACCTGCCAAAGGAGCAGGGTGGGAATTTTGTGGACGAGACTGACCCGCGCTATCTCCGCCCGGCGCTTGAGGCCTTGGAGACGCTTATAAAAACCGGCACACCCATTGAGATAAACTGCGGCGCTGTAAACCGCGGCCGCAAGCGCGAGCCGTACCCCGCGCCGCCGCTTTTGAAAGCCATCCGCGAGCTCGGCGGCGAGGTGCTGATAAGTGCTGATGCGCACCAGAAGAAGAAGCTCAACGGCGGCTTTGACACCGCGCTTGAGCGGGCACGCGCCGCGGGCTTTGACCATGTCATCATCCTCACAAGAGACGGCCGCGCCCCCAATACCCGCCAGGCAAACGACAAGCTATTCTGGCAGGAGATACCGATATTATAATAGAAAGAATAAAGCGAGTGTACTTGCACTTCACAATCAGGGTTTCTTAAAAATGTAAAAAACACGGTCCGCATCCATAAAAAGGCAGGAAATAGGATTGCATTCCACATATCTCTTTGTTATAATATACACAGATTGAATGCGTGATGGTGGTTTTCTGTATTCAAAATAGAAAGAAATGGGGGATTCTTATGAAGAAGAACCAAAACACCGTGGTCAAAAATTCTCCGGAGTATCTGGAAAAACAGATAGCCGGGGGTCGTTACTCGCTGCTGCTGATTCTGATTTTTACTGTCGTGAATCTTATCCTGCTGTTTGTGGACGCGAACCGATACTTCATCTTCTCCTCCGCAATCCCCTATTACGCCACCGCTTTCTGCATGGGAATGGATGAGGCGGCTTTTGGCGGTTTTGGAACCTTTACCATCATCGCTCTCGTAATCAGCGCTGTCATTCTCGGCGTCTACCTGCTCAGCTGGCTGCTCAGCAATAAGCGGACGGGATGGCTTATTGTTTCGCTGGTAGTGTTTTCATTGGATACGGTGTGTCTGCTTATCTTTAATTACCTTCTTGAAATCAACGGCCTGATAGACATTTTGTTCCACCTTTGGGCAATCTTTGAATTGGCACAGGCTGTCCGCTGCGCCAGAAAGCTGAAAAAACTTGCCCTTGAGGACAAAGTATCCTCTTACAGCCCGGAGCTGTAAATTAATATAAACGCATATCTGCAAAACGGGGTGCCGCCTCCAGATATGGAGGCGGCACCCCTTTTGGGATTTAAATATAAATTGACGCGCCTATTATAAATGATACGGCTCATCCTCGCGTTTTTTCAGCCAGCCCTGCATGCGGCTCATAGGCGTTGCGCGGCGGACAAACTTCATGTTCGCCTTGCCCTCAATAAAAGCTTTGAACTTGTCCTTGTCGTCGCCGAGCGCGCTTTTTGGCAGCATGTAGCCGCCGTACTGGTCGCGGAAAATGTAGAGATACTCCAAGTCCTCCCCCAGACGGAAAATCTGGGAGTAGGGGAGAGGGTCGTTCAGCTCCTTGCCCTCAGGCAGGGAGAAAATGTGCATTGCGCTGTTTTCAAACTCAAAGCGTGAGGCGGGGAAAGGCAGACCAGAGGCTTTTATCTGCTCCGTAAGCTTGCGCGCGGTGCGGTTGGCGGAGTTGTAGCTCCCCGTCAGCAGGAAGCCGGCATATGCTATGCATACGTATTTCAGCCACTCCGTGTCCACCACGGTAATCGCCAGAACAATAACCGCAAAGCTGATGATTGTGCGCGCTGTTTTGTTGCTCTGGCAGAACAGGTCGTACTGCATGTGCGACAGCTTTACAAGTGAATCCTCGGTGTGCTGCATTGTGATTTTGTATAGAGCCATAGTGCAATCAGTCTCCGATTGATATATTTTGAAAAATTATAACATCCAAACACAAAAACCGCAATGCCGAGCGTGAAAAAATCCGCAAGTTTGAGAACAAATTAACACTTGAATAAAGCGAAAAAATATTTTTTATTTAATTTTAAAACTCAATTCACAATTTTGTCAAAAAGTAAAGATGTAATTCCACCAAAAAATTAAATGACAATTTGTGCATGTGTACAAAACCGGAAAAGACCGCGCGAATTAAGTTGACAAACGCCATATAGTGCTGGTAAATTTATTATTGTTAACAGTTCATTAAAACTTTGGTGATATTTAAAGCCTGAGCTTGCGCGTATGGTCAAACTGCCCAAAACGCATGTGGTGAGCTTCGGCTTGTTTTTTTGCCGGTGATAGTGAGCGCAAAGTTGTAATCTTTTCCGACCGTACAAATCTATAGCCGCTGCAGCAGGGCCCTGCTGCACACTTTATTACATAAAGTGTGATGGGTTTTGTTGTACGGGTACAGAAAAACATGGCCGGGATTGAAAAAT
>CAUABY010000058.1 GCA_958427375.1 uncultured Eubacteriales bacterium | reverse complement strand
GGAAGCCCCAATGCGAAAAAGCATTGGGGATATTCTTATAGGGTAATATAATAGTCCGCCCCGGATTTGTGGACACGGACGGAAAAGACCCGCTCTATCTCGCCGCTTTCATATATCTCGTCGGGCGCGGCGCATTTTATGAGCCTGCCCTTATCCATAACTGCGATCTGACTGCTGTAGCGCAGGGCGTGGGCAAGGTCGTGCAGCACCATGACGACGGTTTTGCCGCTTGACGTGAGCGAGGTTATGAGCTCCAACAGCTCAAACTGCCGGCCGGGGTCTAAGTAGGTGGTGGGCTCGTCCAAAAAGACGAGCTTTGTATCCTGCGCGATGGCCATAGCGATATAGACGCGCTGGCGCTCACCGCCGGAGAGCTCGCGCAAGTCGCGCTGTGCCCAGTCGGATGTACCAGTGGCTTCAAGCGCGCGCCAAACCGCCTCCTTATCCTCCGCGCGCATACGGCGCGAGAAGCCGAGGTATGGAAAGCGCCCGTGCGCCACAAGCGCCGCCACGCTGATAGCGGGGACATAACGCACCTGAGGCATGAAAGCCGCCGTGCGGGCAAGCTCGCGCCGCTCATAGTCCCCCACCTGCTTACCCTCAAGGATTATCTCGCCGGAGTGGAGCGGTAACTGCCCGGCGGCGGCGCGCAGGAGCGTTGTCTTACCACAGCCGTTCGGCCCGACAAGCGCGGTGACCGAAGCCTCCGGCACGGTGAAGCTGATATTATGGATAACGTCCGCCTTATCATAGCCAGTGCTGACGTTTCTAAACTCAATCATACATACGCCCTCGCTTTCCGTGCAGTAAGAGCCAGAGGAAAAACGGGCCGCCGAGGAAAGCAAGGATAATGCCGACGGGGATTTCAAAGGGGACGAAGAGGACGCGCGCCAAGACGTCACACACAAGCACAAAGGCACTGCCCAAAAGCGCCGTGGCCGGGAAGAGCCAGCGGTTATCCGTACCCATTATACGCCGGGCCATATGCGGCACGAGCAGCCCCGCAAAGCCCAGCAGCCCGCAGAAGCTGACCGCCCCGCCGGCCAAGAGCGCCGCCGCGACGATGGCGATAAAGCGCACGCGGCCGACATTGAGCCCCAGCCCGGCCGCGC
Organism: uncultured Eubacteriales bacterium; assembly: GCA_958427375.1. Lineage (GTDB taxonomy): Bacteria > Bacillota > Clostridia > Oscillospirales > Oscillospiraceae > Limivicinus. The sequence continues at coordinate 9,047 of CAUABY010000058.1, read as the reverse complement.
TCTCCTCACCAAGGGCAAGGACGTTTAAATCCACCGCCAAGAGCGCCGCGATGACCGCGCCCGCCGCAACGTACCACACCGCGCCCTTTATTGAGGCGAGGGTGACCCCGGCAAAACCGCCGAGCAGGAAGCCGCTCACGCCGATGACGGTCTCAGGCGACAAAAGCGTTATGGTATTTGTACCGGCTGTAAGGACGCTGCTGACGGCAAGGCCCGCTAAAATGAGCGAGCTTCGCGAGAGCCCCGCGCGCACAGCAAGGGCATAGATAAATAGCGCGGTGGCGAGAGCCCCGACAAAGGATGCAAAGGCCGAGATGCCCGATATCCCCGGAAACACAAACGCCGCGAGCAGAGCAAAAAAGCCAGCACCGGCGTTCACGCCGATAACGTTCGGACTTGCCATTGAGTTATTTAAAACTGACTGCGTTATAGCGCCCGCGAGCGCGAGCGCCGCCCCGGCCAAGAGCGCCGCCAGAGTGCGCGGCAGGCGGGCATAGGCCATGATGCGCCAGACGGTGCTGCTTTTATCCCCCGCGGCGAGCGCGGAGATTATCTCTCCCACAGTATAGTTCTGACTGCCGCAGCGCAGGCTCAATAGTGCCGCAAGCACGACCGCGGCGGCGAGGGCGAGCAGCACGACGGCATTGCGCTCAGCCGAGTGCGAGTTCCGGGTAGAGGACATTGGCAAGATACTCATAGCTTTCACCCCAGCGGGCATTTGGCTTATAGTGGAAGAGTTCACGCGGCAAGAGCAGATAGTGACCGTTCTTGACGGCGGTCAGTCCCGCCCATGCTGGATCGCTCTCAAAGGTTGCGGCCATATAGTCCATGGCGGCCTGGTCGCTCGCGCCCATGGTGGTGATGAGGATAAACTCCGGGTCAGCCGCTATTATCTCCTCCATGCTTATCTCTTCCAAAAGGCTCTCATAGCGGCTGACGAGGTTATCCGCGCCGAGGTCACGCAACATAACACCGGCGAGGTTATCATCTCCCTTGGCCTTGGCGCCCGTGGAGAAAGCGCGGATCAAAAGCGCGGTCGGCGCGCGCTGACCCTCAACGGCTTCGAGCACCGCGTCAATCTGCGCCTTGACCGCAAGTCCGTTTTGTTCGTACAAATCCTGACGCCCGGTCAGCTCGCAGAACTGGCCGAGGACTTCAAGGTACTCATCAAAGGTATCCGTGCGGTAATACGCGTGTGGGATACCCACCTCCGTCAGCGCGGCGTGGAAGTCCACCTGCGGCGCTATGTCGGCGGCGAGGATGACAAAGTCCGGCTCGGCGGCGATGACCTCTTCCAAATTCGGCTCCTTGACCGTGCCGACGATGGCAACATCGCCGCCCAGCGCGAGGTCGCGCTCGGTCACGGCGTCACTCGTCGTGCCGACGAGCTCACCGCCCGCCAGAAGCCAAGTCTCGGCAAAGCTGCCGTAGAGTGACACAACGCGCTCCCAGCTTTCAAGCTCCACCTCATAACCAAGCGCGTCCATAAAGCGGACGGGTTCGGCGGCGGTATTGGTGTCTGTGGCTGTGTTGGGTGCGGCTGTAGTTTCGGGCGCGGCAGCGGAGTCTGCCGGGGCTTTCGGTGCGGCCGCCGGGGTGCCGCAGGCTGTGAGCGTGAGCGCGGCGAGGGTGACGCAGAGAATATTTTTCAAAGCTTTCATTTTGACTGCCTCTCCTGGCATCGTTGACATACGACGCTGTTTTTTCTATTTTAAATCTACACAAATATGAGCTTTTGTCAAGTACCCTCTTGCGTGATACCGTATTGATATGATAAAATATTTTTATTCTCTTCGATATGGAGGAACACTTATGAATAAAATTGACCCGAAGGCATGGAAACAGGATCTGCCGGAATTCAAGGAAAAAACCGCCGCTTTTTATGCCGGGGAGCTTGACAAGATGGCCTACAAGGGCTTTTCGGGCTTTTACGGGAGCTATTCACAAAAGGGCGGCAAGGCAAGCATGCTGCGCCTGAGAATGACCGCCGGGCGCGTGACGCGCGAGAAGCTTGCTTTCGTGGCCAAGGTGCTGAGAGAGCAGGCCGTGCCGCGCATGCACTTTACCACCTGCCAGACGATTCAGCTGCACGACCTACAGCAGGACGTGGTGTGCTGCATCATGGAAAAGGCGCTGGATGTGAACATCGTCACCATTGGCGGCGGCGGGGACTTTCCGCGCAATGTGATGTGCTCTCCCCTTTCCGGGCTTGAGCGCGGCGAGTATTTTGACGTGCTGCCCTATGCCGAGGCGGCGGCTGACTACCTGATGCACTTCGTCAAGGCGGAGAAGATGCCGCGCAAGCTCAAGGTTGCTTTCTCCAGCTCTCCCGCTAATGTGACACACGCGACCTACCGTGACCTCGGCTTTGCTGCGCGCAATGACGGGAAGTTTGACGTATACAGCGCCGGCGGGCTTGGCAACAACCCGCGCTTTGGCGTGAAGGTGGCGGAGGGCATTGAGCCTGCAAAGATACTCTACTATATCAAGGCCATGTGGCTGACTTTCCGCGCCCACGGCAACTATGAAAACCGCGGCAAGGCGCGCACACGCTACATGCAGGACGTCTGCGGCGGCGCGGAGGGCTACGCCAAGGCCTACAACGAGAAGCTTGCCGAGGTATTCGCCTCCGGTGAAAATCTTGACTTAACAGTTGAGCCGCAGTGTGTCAGCAAGCGCAGCGACGGCACCACCGCGGAGGGTTTCCGCATTATTGAGCAGAAGCAGGACGGGCTTTACGCTGTGCTCTGGCACCCGATTGGCGGTCAGCCGGAGGTAGAGCAGTTTTGCGCGCTGGCGGACGCGATTGCCGAGATACCGGAGGCCGAGATGCGCCTGAGCCCGGACGAGACGGCGTACATCGTAAACCTCACGGGCGCTGAGGCGAAGCGTGTACTTGAACTCACCGCCGGCGGCGCGGAGACGGAGTTCGAGGCCTCTGTCAGCTGCATTGGCGGCACGACCTGCCAGCAGGGCATGCGCGATTCTCAGGGTCTGCTTGCCGAGTGCGTCAAGGCCGTGCGCGAGGCGGGCATACCCGCAAACGCCCTGCCCCGCATCCACGTGTCCGGCTGCCCCTCCTCCTGCGGCACACACCAGACGGGATTCATGGGCTTTCGCGGCGCGTCTAAGATTGTGGACGGGAAGCCAGCGTCCGCGTTCAGCTTCTTCCTTGGCGGCAGTGACCGTCAGGGTGGCGAGGCTATGGGCACGGAGGTCGGCGTGATGCTGGAAACGGACATCCCGCTCTTCCTCGTGGAGCTGGGCAAAACTGTCGCAGCGAGCGGGCTTGACTTCTATGAGTGGAACAGCGCGAACCCCGACGGCATAAGAGAGCTTGCCGCGAAGTATATCTGATACAATATAATTAAGTCAATTTAATGGCAAAAGGCCGGGTGCAAAAGCACCCGGCCTCAGCTTGTCAAAAAAGTCTGAAATAGACTTTTTTGACAGCCTCGATCGAATAGATTTGTCATCTATTCGATCTTTCTATGTACATGAGACATCTCACATGCCTTTATGCACAACCGCGCCGACGGGGCAATGCATAACGCAGTTGCCGCACTCGTCACAGCGCGCTCCGTCGATTCTATACCGCGCACCGTCCTTTTGAATAGCGCCGAAAGTGCAGGTCTTGGTGCAGGTGCCACAGCCGACGCACTTGTCGGAAATCATAAGGCCGGGCTTTTCAAAGTCCATGCTGCCGCATGAGAAGCGCTCGCGCTCAGGCTTATGGTCGCGCCGCTCCTTTTCAAAATCATAGTCGAACACCTCGCCGCGCACACGATAGATGACGAAGGCGGTCATAGCCGGGTAGCGCGCGTTATCCTCGATGCAGAAATTGAAGGCGGGGTCGTTCCCGCCGGGTTGAGCTTATTTCATGACGAAAAAAGCCATTAGACAAGTACGCACAATATTGTTGCTTGGTTACTTTCAGGTAACTATTGCGCTTTTTTCCGACACCGCGCACGTACTCCGCCCGCGCGCTGTGGGCTTGCTTCTGTGCGGCTAGCGCTGTATAATAGGGGCAGAAATGCGCTGGAAAAGATTTGAGGAGGAGATAAAAATGAGCGTAAAAAATGAGCCTAAAATAAAAAATCCCATCATAGTTGCTATACGCGAGCAGCTTGAGCACCGCGCGCTGTGGATGTACCTGCTGTGCGACGAGGCCAAGAAAAAAGGGCTGCCGCCGCAGGACTACGTGCCGCAGGCCATACGCCGCTGTGGGCTGTATCAGGGTGCCGAGCTCCGCAAGAAGGCGGGCGGCGGCGACTCTCTCAAGGGTCTGCGCAAGACGCTTTTCGGCAAGTTTGCGCAATGGGTATTTGAAATGGACATCAAGCGCTGCACTGACGATAACCTTGACATCGACTTCCACTACTGCCCGCTGGTAAAGGCGTGGCAGAAGCAGGGCTGCTCCGATGAGGAGATTGCGCTTATGTGCGACCACGCGATGTGCGGCGACCGCGGTATCGGCGCGAGCTTCGGTGTGGAGCTTGATTTGCCTGCGACCATCGGCCGGGGCGACGGCATCTGCCAGCTTCGCTACATAAGGCGCGAGAAGAAAGACTGACGCGCCGATTTTCGCAGGAAACACATAACTGAGACCAAACTCGAAAGACTGCCGGACTGCCCGGTTGAAACTAACCTTACCCTCATCGGCGACAAGTGGAAGGTGCTTATCCTGCGCGACCTTTTAACCGACACAAAGCGCTTTGGCGAGTTGAAAAAATCCATCACCGGCGTGTCGCAGAAGGTGCTGACCGCACAGCTTCGTGCGATGGAGGCGAGCGGGCTTATTACGCGCACCGTCTATGCCGAGGTGCCGCCGCGCGTGGAATACAGCCTCACCGAGCTGGGGATGAGCCTGAAGCCCATTCTTGACGCTATGCTCGTCTGGGGCACGCAGTACAAAACCTCGCTTGCCTAACTTGAGTTGAACGCACACCGCACTGCGGCGGCTCTGTTCGGCTTTCTGACTGAAAGCATGTCAGAGCCATAGCCGCTGTGGGCTGAAAACACACAGCGCATCTGAACACAGGGCTCCCCCGCCCTGAGCTCAGATGCGCCGTCTTTTTACGAGCCGCTCTATGTTTTCTTCCGCCGCGATGCGTCGGGCGTATGCCGCCTGCCCTGCCGCAGATTCTGTTGTCTGCCGCATAATTTAAAAACGAAATGACCCTTGACCATTGCATCTTTCACCTACAACAGCCAAGGGTCATTTCTCTGAATTCTTAATATCTAACATCTTGGTTACCTCTCTTTCTGCAGTTTAGCCGCCACTATCACTCTTGTGGCTTTCTTACCTGTACATCGGGTATCACCCTTTCTGATTATAATATAGCACTGGGCAGATGTTTTTTCAATTCGCAATCTTGTACGAATTTACTGTATTAAAGTTGTGCGTTTCGCAGAAATTGTCAAGCAGTAATTGACATAAATATAACTATTTTGCTATACTAAATATGTTGTGTAAAAAACATACGGAAAGGGCTGATATTATGTTCATGGAGGACGTTTTTGAAATAAGGAATCTGCTGTACTCCTACTGCTGGCTTATCGACTCCGGCGATTTTGACGGGGTATGCGAGCTTTTGAAGGACGCGGACATTTCATACGGCGGCAAGCTGACCTACAGCCGCGACCCGGCGGGCTACATGACCACGCTCGACCCCATCCGGCGCTACAAGGACGGCACGACCAAGACCGTACACATGTGCGTCGACCCGATAATCGAGGTTGCCGATGACGGGCTGACGGCCTCGGCCAAGTCATACACCGTAGTTTTGCAGGGCATCACAAAAAAGTTCAAGCCGCAGATTATTTGGATTGACAGGAAATTTGATACCTTCGTTAAGGAGGACGGGAAGTGGAAATTCCGCACGAGAAACTTTGTGACCCGTGCCGAGGGCGACACTTCATTTCATCTTGATTTGTCGGCCTATGGGAAGAAATAACGATATAAAAACGGAGTGCTGGAAAACACTCCGCTTTTTATTTCGTATTATGCTGGGCACTGCCCTATTATCAGTCGACGCGCTCGCTGCCCCAGAAGAAGAGGGCGACGGTGCCGGGGCCCGTATGGGAGCCGATGGTGGTGCCGACATAGTTTATCTCAACCTTGCCGTTGAGCTTGGGGAAGCGCTGCTCTATCATCTCAGCGACCTGCTTTGCATCCTCAATGCAGGCAGACTGGCTGATATAACACTTGCCGGAGTAGTCCAATCCGCCGTCCGCGAACTGTTCCATGCGCTTGACAATCTCAAGGATGACGCGCTTTTTAGTGCGAATCTTATTGCGCGGGATGAGGCGGCCGAGGTTATCCATGTTAAGCAGCGGACAGATATCCAGCAGTCCGCCGAACACCGCTGCGGCCTTGCTGATTCTGCCGCCGCGCACATATGTGGAGAGGTCGGTGGAGAAAAACCAGTGGTGCAGGCGGAGCTTGTTCTCCTCTATCCATTTGGCAAGCTCGTCCGCGCTCAGTCCCTCGTCGCGCTTATCGGCGGCGGTGTCCATCAAAAGGCCATAGCCGGAGGATGCGCCGAGCGAGTCGATAATATAAATTTTGCGGGCGGGATAACGTTCGCGCAGGACAGCGGCTGCATTCTGGGCGGAGTTTATGGTGCCGGAGATGCCGGAGCTGAGGCAGACGTGGACAATATCCTTGCCCGCCTCAAGGAATGGTGTAAAGAAGTCAACGTACTCGGTGATATTGACCTGAGAGGTCTTGGTGTCCGCGCCATCGGCTATCTTTTTATAAAACTCCTCAAAGGGGATGCTCTCGCCGAGGTCATCGGCATGCTCCACACCGTCAAGGAAATAGTGGAAGCAGACATAGTGGATATCACGCGCGGCAAAATGCTCTTTGGTGAGGTCGGCTGTGGAGCAGCAGCTCAAAATATAATTGCTCATTTATCAAAACTTCCTTCATAATATTTTCAGCGCGGCTTAAAGCTGTCAGGGACTGAACCCGTCAGCTTCAAGCCGCATGTTGATTATATATGTGCGCGCCCCCGCGCGCAAGCTACTGCTGTTTTCGGCGTTCTACTGATAAAAAATGAGAGTAGAGCCGCGAATTTCGCGCTCCACTCTCCGTACAGGTATTTCTCCTGTTAGTAGAACATGTTTATTTTGTACCGTGTTTTCTGCGTTTAAACGGTGTTTTGCGAATATTACAGGCCAAAAAGACAACTGCCACCGCGGGTACGCAGACTAAGAAAAGCTGCCATGCGTTGCGCTCAGGTGCGATGCAGTAGAGCATGGCAAAAATAGAAATCACAAAAAGAGAGATTGAATACTGGAGATAGGCAATCTTTTTGAACACGCTCATCAAGATAATAAGCACCAAAAGCGAGATGGGCATGGCAATTGCGAAAATCTGCCACCAGATGATATCTGCCGCAAGCCAGAGCACCACAAAGGCAATAGTGCAGGCCGTCCAGACTGATGCCACCGTGAGCGCGCATATCATATTCTCGCTATACCTGCGCTCGGCCTCCGTCTGCTCCGCCGCTGGCACGTCCTCCGCCTGCTGTTCTTCCGGATTCTCCCACGCATCATGCGAGGAAAGCAGATAATCAACCGAGACGCTGAAAATATCGGCAAGCTGGGTGAGCACATACGCGTCCGGTATGGCGGCGCCGCGCTCCCATTTGGAAATCGTTTTATCCGAATAGTTGAGCATTGCGCCAAGCTCGGCCTGCGTCAGCCCTTTTTGCGTGCGCAGGCGGATTAAATTACTGGCCGTGACCAGCTTAAGTTCGTTTAACTCCAAAATTATTTCCCCATATTTCAAAGATGCTCTGCATCTCTCTAAAATTTTACTTCAATTACTTGAATATATTTATGATATTTTAATATTAAACCACCATTTAGTCAAGCAAAATTCAGAATATTGAAATGTGACGGAAAATAGTTTATAATTATTTCATCTATTTTTTACGGAGGTAAAACCATGAATCTTGTCAAAACTCTAAAAAGCCTTGCTGAGCGCGGCTTTGGCGTGAAATACTTTGAAAGCGGTGCGGAGGCCGCGGACTATGTTGTCGGGCAGATTGGCGAAGGCTGCTCTGTCGGCATCGGCGGCAGCAAGACGGTTGAGGCACTCGGCCTGTATGACACGCTTATCAAAGAGCATGACGTTGCATGGCACTGGCGCGTGCCCGGCCGCGAGACGCTTATAAAAGAGCTGCTTGCCGACTACTTTATCTGCAGTGCCAACGCCATCACCGAGGACGGGCAGATTCTCAACATTGACGGCAACGGCAACCGCATTGCTGCCACCCTTTTTGGCCACAAAAAGGTGTTCATCATCGCGGGCACGAACAAAATCTGCCCCGATTATGACGCCGCGCTTTACCGCGCGCGCAACACCGCGGCTGTCACCAACGCGCGGCGCTTTGACTACAAGGCGCCCTGCAAGCTTGACAACAATTGCCACGACTGCCGCTCTCCTGAGCGCATCTGCAAGGCGCTGACCGTGCTGTGGGGGCCAATGAACAACATGGAGACCGAAGTTATCATCGTTGGCGAAGAGCTGGGCTATTAAGTAAAATAACGCGGGCGAGGATTTATCCGCGTGTACAAGTAATCGAACAAAGGAGACATAAAACATGTCATTTATCAGAAAAGCAAGCGAGATGAAGGTTGAGCACAAGAAGATGTTCGGCGGAGATGGCGAGGCGGAGATGCACGTAATTCTGCACGGCGCGGACGAGATGTACGGCAAAGGCCGCGTCTTTAACCACCTGTTCCTTGAGCCCGGTGCTGAGGTCGGCTGGCACGTCCACAAGGGCGACGGCGAGACCTACTACATACTCCGCGGCACTGGCGAGTACAGCGACAACGGCCATCTCATCACCGTTTCCGCCGGGGACACCACCTTTGTCGGCGACGGTGAGGGGCACAGTCTGAAAAACACCGGCGACGAGGTGCTTGAGGCGATTGCGCTGATTTTATACTGCTAAACTATATTGATATGAAAAGACCGGCTCGGTTGAGCCGGTCTCAGCTTGTCAAAAAAGTCTTTTTTGACTTTTTTGACC
>CAUABY010000057.1 GCA_958427375.1 uncultured Eubacteriales bacterium | reverse complement strand
AAAAAAGCTCCGGATTAATCCGGAGCTTTTTTGCGTCTTATTGTCTGATATCAAATTATTCAGCCTTGGGGCCGGCGTTGGTGATGTTGGCGGGCATGTCGGGGTACTTCTTGGCAAAGTTCTCCTGGAACTTCTTGGCCAGAGCCTTTGCGGACTCCTCATACTTTGCCATGTCCTCCCAAACGTTGCGCGGATTGAGAATCTCGCTGGGCACGTTGGGGCAGGTCTTGGGGATGTTGAGGTTGAAGATGGGGTCAAGCTCGTACTCAGCGTTGTTCAGCTCGCCTGCGAGAGCGGCGGAGACCATAGCGCGGGTGTACTTGAGCTTCATTCTGGGCACGGTGCCTGCGGCGCCGCCGCACCAGCCGGTGTTCACGAGGAACACGTTTGCGCCGGTCTCTTTGAGCTTGTCGCCGAGCATCTGCGCGTAAACGGAGGCGTTGAGCGGGAAGAAGGGGGCGCCGAAAAGGGTGGAGAAGGTGGTGACAGGCTCGGTTATGCCGCGCTCAGTACCGGCGAGCTTGGAGGTGTAGCCGGAGACAAAGTGGTACATGGCGCTGTCGTTATCGAGCTTGGAAATCGGGGGGATAACGCCGAAAGCGTCAGCGGTGAGGAAGATAACGGTCCTGGGCTGACCTGCCATGCCTGGGATAGCGGCGTTGGGGATATAGTGGATGGGGTAGCCGACGCGGGTGTTCTCGGTGAGAGAGCCGTCGAAATAGTCGGGCTTGCCGGTCTCGTCGACAATAACATTCTCCATCAGGGAGCCAAACTTGATTGCACCGTAAATTTCAGGCTCGTGCTCAGGGTCAAGCGCGATGCACTTGGCATAGCAGCCGCCCTCGATATTGAACACACCGTCAGCCGACCAGCCGTGCTCGTCATCGCCGATGAGCTTGCGGTTGGGGTCAGCGGAGAGGGTGGTTTTGCCGGTGCCGGAGAGACCGAAGAACACGGCGCTCTCGTCAGCGTCATTGGTGTTGGCGGAGCAGTGCATGGGCAGAATGCCCTCCTTGGGCAGAACATAGTTCATAACGGAGAACACGCTCTTCTTAATCTCGCCCGCGTAGCCGGAACCGGCGATGAGCACTTCATGTGCCTCATAGTCGATGATGATAGCGGCCTCGCTGTGAACGCCGTCAACCTCAGGGATGCATTTAAATCCGGGGGCGGCGATGATGGTGTAGTCAGGGGTGTAGCCCTCAAGCTGCTCGGCGGTGGGGCGGATGAGCAGCTGGTGGATGAACAGGTTCTGGCTTGCAAGCTCGTTTATGATACGGAAAGCCTTAGTGTACTTGGGGTCTGCACCGGCGAAGCCGTCAAACACGAACAGCTCCTTGTTCTGGAGATAGGCCAGAACCTTTGCCTTGAGCGCGTCATACTTGGCTTTCTCAATTGGGACGTTGATTTTGCCCCATGCGATTTCGTCGTGGATGGCGGGGGTGTCGACGATGAACTTGTCATCAGGGCTGCGGCCGGTGTACTTGCCGGTTTTGACGACGAGTGCGCCGGTATCGGAGAGAGTGCCCTCGCCGCGGCGGAGAGCGGCCTCAACAAGCTGTGCGGGTTCAAGGTTGCGGTAAGCAACGCCGTTTCCGGCGATACCAAGGTCTATGGGTGCTATAGTTTTCATTTTATGAACCTCCTCAGGTATTATTTATCTTTTGACAAAATTATATCATTACCGGCAAAGTGCGTCAATCAGTATTCATGACAAAAAAGCGGGGTTTGAGAGACGTGGAAAAGTTCGATTTTTGGTTATTTTTTTTGCAGGCGGCCGATAAGCGAGGCGAGGGCGTATGCAAGCAAATCCACAGCCACGATGCTCGCCCCCGTCGGCGCTTCAAGAAAGTACGAGGCGACAACGCCGATGATAAAGCACACAACGGAAATCACCGCCGCGGTCAGCACCACGGCCTTGAAGCTTTTGCACAGCCGCATGGCCGAGAGCGCGGGGAAGATGATGAGGCTGGAGATTAAAAGCGCGCCCATCATGCGCATGCCGAGCACCACGGTCACGGCGGTCAGCACCGCGAGAAGGGTGTTGTACAGCTCGGTGTTGGTGCCGGTCGCGCGGCTGAAATCCTCATCAAAGGTCACGGCAAAGAGCCGGGGGTAGAAGAGAATGAACAGCACAAGCACGGCGGCGGAGAGAATGGCGCTGAGCACAGCGTCACTCTCGCTGAGGGAGAGAATGCTGCCGAACATGTAGCTGGAGACCTCGGTGTTCATGCCGGTTGTCAGCGACACGGAGATAACGCCGATGGCCAGGGCGCTGGAGGATATCATGGCAATCGCCGCGTCCCCCTTGACCTTGCTGCTCTTGTTGAGCCGCAGCAGCAAAACGGCGGTGACGATGACAACAGGCACCGCAACGGCCAGCGGCGCAAGACCGAGGGCCGAGGCAATTGCCAGCGCGCCGAAGCCCACATGGGAAAGCCCGTCGCCTATCATGGAGTAGCGCTTGAGCACCAGCGACACGCCCAAAAGCGCCGCGCACAGCGACACCAGCACACCCACCACAAGCGCGCGCTGCATGAAGTGGTAGGAGAACATGTTTATAAGCTCGTTCATATGCTCCCTCCCAAAAAGCGCCGGGCAAGGCTGCTCTGCTTGTACTCAGCGGCGGAGCCGAAATAGAGCTGCCTGTGGCCTAAGTGCAGTATTTTGTTGGCATAGCGCACGGCCTCGTGCAAATCGTGCGAGACCATGATAACGGATATGCCGTCACAGAGATTGACAAGCTTGATGAGGTTGTACATCTCCTGCGTGGCGATAGGGTCAAGCCCGGTTACAGGCTCGTCAAGCAGCAACAGCTTCTTCGTCGCGCAGAGGGCGCGCGCCAATAGTACGCGCTGCTGCTGTCCGCCGGAGAGCGCCTGATAACTCGTGTCGCGGAAGTCCTCCATGCCCATGCGCTCAAGATTCATCTCCGCGCGCTCGCGCTCGGCCCTGCCATAATGCATCCGCCGTCCAAGCGAGTTTAGGCAGCCTGAGAGCACCACTTCATATACGCTCGCCGGGAAGTCGCGCTGCATCTCCGTCTGCTGTGGGAGATAGCCGATTTCCGTGGATTTAAGCCCCTCTCCGGGGGTGATGCTGCCGCTCTGCGGCGCCTTGAGGCCGAGCAGACCCTTCATCAGCGTGGATTTGCCGGAGCCGTTTTCGCCGACTATGCACAGATAATCGCCCTGCTCGACAGAGAAATTGACCCCTTCAAGCACCGTTTTGCCGTCATAGGCAAAGGACACTTCAGTGCAGGTGAGTATAGCCATCAGCTCAACGCCTCCTTCAGGCTTGCAAGGTTGCCCTGCATAAGCTCAAGATATCCAACGCCAGCGGCAAGCTCATCCGCCGTGACGTTGTGGCAGGAGTGAAAGAGCAGCTTCTTGCAGCCTGTCTCTTCACATATTATGTCCGCCGTTTTCTCGTTTGAAAACTCAATGTAAAAAACTGCCTTGTTGTGCTCGGCGCGAACCTTGTCAATCAAAAAGGCCACGGTTCTGGCCGAGGGCTCGGCGTCGTCGGCACAGCCTAAAAAGGCCGCGTAATAGTCAAAGCCGTATTCCTCAACAAAATAGCGCACGGGGAAGCGGTCGGCGAAAATCAGTGTGTGCGTCGGCGCGCTGTCCGCAATAGAGCGAAAACCATTGTCCAGCTCTTGAAGCTTCGCGGTGTAGCCGGCGCAGTTAGCCTCATAATATCCGCGCCCGGCGGGGTCAATATCGCAGAGCCTGTCGGTGATGGCGCGGCAGATAAGCATTGCGTTTTCAGGGGATGTCCACACGTGCTCGTCGTACTCAATCTCACCGTGCCCGTGCCCGTCCTCGCGGTCATGGTCGTGCCCGTGCCCGCCGCGTGAGAGAATGCCGCCTGTCTGCATGCCCTCCTTTGTCTCCTCCTCAAGGGCGTTGACGCAGTCGAGCATGGTCACGCTCGCGAGCTGCCCGTCAAGCCCGTCGAGCACGGTTTCAAGCCAAGCCTCGCTCTCGCCGCCGTTGCAAACGAGCAGGGCGCAGGAGTTTAGCAGTACAAGGTCGTGCGGCGTCGGCTCAAAGCTGTGCGACTCCGCGCCCGGCGGCACCAGAAGCGTGACCTCGGCGCGCTCCCCGGCAATCTCGCGGGCAAAGTCATAGGCGGGGAAAACCGTGGCGACGATTTGAAGCCTGCCGCTGTCCGGCGCCTGAACCGCGCCGCAGGCCGAAAGCCCGGCAATGGCGGCCAATAATAAACATGTTGCGATTATTTTTCTCATTTCATACCTCATTACGTATTTCAATATGATACATCATCAGCAATCGGCGGTCAAGCACGGCTTTGGCAGAAAGTGCGGATTGCCCGAAAAAACATAGGGATTTTTTTCAACACCTATTGAAGTATGTCAATAAATTTGCTATGATAAAATATAAAAAATTTTTTTAGTGTATAATAGAGAAGAATTGCGATGATTAACAGGAAAGAATGGACCATACCTTTTAAAAGACCGGAAATACCGCGTACCCTGACGGAGGCGGGGTATTCGCCGCTGCTGTCGGCGGTGCTTGCACTGCGCGGCGTGCTGACGGCGAAAGCGGCTTATGAGCTTATTAACGGCGGGGCGGACTGCCTTTATGATCCCATGCTGATTATGGACATGGATAAGGCCGCCGCGCGCGTGCGCCGGGCAATAGAAAACGGCGAGGCCGTGGCCGTGTACGGGGACTATGACGTGGACGGCATCACCTCCACCTGCCTCGTGGTGGATTATCTGCGCTGGAAGGGCCTGCGCTGCCACCCCTACATACCCGACAGAAACGAGGAGGGCTATGGACTCAACTGCGCGGCGCTTGACACCCTGAAAGCGGACAGCATCACGCTTATCATCACGGTCGACTGCGGCATCACCGCTGTGACCGAGGCGGATTACGCGGCCAAGCTCGGCATAGACATGGTCATCACCGACCATCACGAGTGCAAATCTGATGAGCTGCCGCGCGCCGTGGCAGTTATCGACTGCCGCCGCAGTCTGGATAATTACCCCAACCCTAACTTGGCGGGCGTTGGCATGGCGCTCAAGCTCGTGTGCGCCGTGGATGGCGACAGTGAGGCGATGCTCGCGCGCTATGCGGACCTTGTGGCCGTGGGCACCGTGGCGGATGTGATGCCGCTCACGGGTGAAAACCGCGCGCTTGTGCGCATGGGGCTTAAGAAGTTAGCGGCAAACCCAAGACCCGGCCTTGCTGCGATGATGAAAGAATCCGGCGTTGACCAGCGAAAGCTGACCGCCTCTACCATAGGCTATGGGCTTGCCCCGCGCTTGAACGCCGCCGGGCGGCTCGGCCACGCGGAGATTGCCGCGAAGCTCTTGATGAGCAGCGACCGGGATGAGGCACTGCGCCTCGCCGCGGAGCTGTGCGAGCTCAACCGCCGCCGCCAGAGCATTGAAACGGATATCTGGGAGGACGCGAGCGCCCGGCTTGACGGCAAGAAGCCGGACGCGCCCATCGTCCTTGCCAGTGACAAGTGGCATCAGGGCGTTATCGGCATTGCCGCCTCGCGCCTTGCCGAGCGCTACTCGCTGCCGTCGATTATGATCTGCCTCAACGGTGATGTGGGCAAGGGCTCCTGCCGCAGCTACGGCGGCTTTAACCTCTTTGAGGCGCTCTCGGCCTGCTCGGAGTATCTGATGAGCTTCGGCGGCCACGCGCTTGCGGCGGGGCTTAACATCCGCAGTGATAAGCTTGACGCTTTCCGCGCCGCGCTCACGGAGTACTACCGCAAAAACCGCCCCGCGCCCCAGCCGGAGGTCTGCTGTGATTTGCTCATAGACAACCCCGCTCTGCTGACGATTGAGAGCGTCCGCTCTCTTGACCTGCTGGAGCCTTACGGAAACGGCAATCCCAAGCCGCTGATGTGCCTTTACGGCGCGCTGCTTGAGCAGGCCAGCGCCGTGGGCAACGGCAAGCATCTGCGCATGCGCGTGCGCCTCGGCCACACGCATTTTGAGGGCATCTTCTTCTCACACACGGCGGAGGAGCTTGGGCTGAGAGAGGGTGAGCTTGTTGACGTCGCCTTTTCACCGCAGATAAACGAGTTTCGCGGCCATGTATCAGTGCAGCTTTTGGTGTCCGCCGCGCGGGCGCATGACAGCGTCCCGCTGTGCAGGGCCATATTGGAGCTTGACCGCAACGCGCTGGCGATTGCCGCCCGCTACTGCCCGGACAGGGCGGACTTTGTCCGCGTCTGGCGCACCCTCGGCGAGGATTTTCAGGCCGGGGACACGGCGGAGGCCGTGGCGGCGCAGTGTATACCAGGCATGGCGCGGGAGAAGTTCTGCATCTGCCTGATGGTGCTGCTTGAAACCGGACTTCTCAGCAGTGAGAGCGGGAAGATATACGGGGCGCGCCGCGCCGAAATTGAGGGCAAGGCCGACCTTGAGAACACGCGGCTCATCCGCATGCTAAGAGCAATGTGAGGACAGCGTGATAAATCGCGCTAAGATATAAAAAGGCGCGCCGCTCGCCGCGAAGTGGCAACCGCGGCACATGCCAAAAATCTCCATTCTGCCGCATGTGGAGATTTTCGTTCCTGTTTTTGCTTTTAATATGCGGCAGGATGGAGATTAGTATGGCTCAAAGTGAAATAAAAATTGAAGAAATGTTCCCCATGCCGGACAAACTGCCGACGGTTACGGCCGCGCCCCCGGAGGTGCTGCTCGACCCGGACAAGATGTACGAGGCACTGGAGGCGAAGATAAAGGAGAGTGGTTACGTCATAGATTTGACGCGCATCCGCGCGGCCTATGCCATGGCGAAAACCGCCCACGCCGGGCAAAAGCGCAAGGACGGCTCACCCTATGTCACGCACTGTGTGGCCGCCGCGCAGATAACCGTGGAAATGGGCTTGGACGAGGACTCCATAGTCGCCGCCCTGCTGCATGATGTGATAGAGGACACGAGCTTCGGCCATGCCGACATTGCGCGGCAGTTCGGCGTGCCGGTTGCCGATATAGTGGAGGGCGTCACAAAGCTGACGCGTGTCCAGTACACCAGCAAAGAGGATGAGCAGATGGAGAACCTGCGCAAGATGCTCATGGCAATGGCAAAGGATATCCGCGTCATCCTCATAAAGATAGCCGACCGCCTGCACAATATGCGCACGATGGACTATCAGACCCCGGAAAAGCAGCGCTCCAAATCGCTTGAGACGATGGAGATTTACGCGCCCATAGCTCACCGCCTCGGCATGCAGCGGGCAAAGTGGGAGCTTGAGGACCTCTCGCTCCAATACCTCGACCCGGCGGGATATAAAGAGATAACCGGCACACTTGAAGAGCGCATGCCCACGCTTGAAAAATTCATGGGCGCAATGAAGGAGAAGATACAGGGCCGCCTTGAGAGCGAGGGCATCAAGGCCACCATCTTCAGCCGCATCAAGCACGTATACAGCATCTACCGCAAGATGTACGCGCAGAACCTGAGCATGAACGGCATTTTCGACCTCTGCGCATTCCGCGTCATCGTCGACAGCATACCCGACTGCTACAACGTCCTCGGCGTCATTCATGACATGTTTAAACCCGTGCCGGGGCGCTTCAAGGACTATATCTCCACGCCAAAGCCGAATATGTACCAGAGCGTACACACCACGGTCATCGGTTCTGAGGGCATACCATTTGAGGTGCAGATACGCACCTGGGACATGCACCACACGGCGGAATACGGCATCGCCGCGCACTGGAAGTATAAGATGAGCGACGGCGGCAGCTCCGTACACAGCGGGGATGAGGACAAGTTCGCGTGGGTGCGCCGCCTTTTGGAGACCCAGCAGGACTCCGACGCCACGGACTTTTTCCACAACCTGAAAATAGATATGTTCTCCGACGAGGTCTTTGTGTTCTCGCCCAAGGGCGATGTCATAAATCTCCCCGCCGGCGCAACGCCCATAGACTTTGCCTATAATATCCACTCCGACGTCGGCAATCACATGGTCGGCGCGATGGTGAACGGCCGCATCGTCACCTATGACTATACCCTGCAAAACGGCGATATCGTTGAGATACGCACGTCTAAATCCGCCGCTGGGCCGGGGCGCGACTGGGTGAATATCGCCAAGAGCGGCTCCGCGCGCACGAAGATAAAGCAGTGGTTCAAGAAAGAGCGGCGCGAGGAGAACGTGATACGCGGCCACGCCATGCTTGATGACGAATTCAGGCATCAGGAAGTGCCGCTTGAGGTGCAGCTCAATGACGAGGTCACGGCGCCGATATTAAAGCGCCTGTCCTTTGGCACGATGGACGATTTGTACGCCGCCATCGGTTACGGCGGCGTGACGGCGGTGCGCGTTGCCAACCGCCTGCGTGATGAGTGGATGCGCCAGCTTTCAAAGCAGGAGAAGAAGAACGTGGTTGACCGCGTGACCGAGGCCGCCGAGCGGCGCGAGCAGAACGCGCAGAAGCAGGGCAAGGCCGTTCACGGCATATTGGTTGAGAATCTCTCAAACTGCCTTGTCAAGTTCTCCCGCTGCTGCACACCTGTTCCGGGTGATGATATCGTGGGCTTCATCACGCGCGGTCAGGGCGTGTCCATCCACCGCAGTGACTGCGATAATTACCGCCGCCTCAGGCAGCAGTCTGAGAATGACGGCCGCTGGGTCAAGGTTTCATGGGCGCGCGAGATAACCGACAGCTATGTCACAACCATATCCCTCACCACGAAGGACAGGTTCGGGCTGCTGATGGATATTGCCACCGTGCTCAACAGCCTGAACGCCAAGGTTCGCAATCTCTCCGCGCGCGACGGGAATAGCGCGGGCGAGGGGCTGTGCGTCATCACGCTGGAGGTCAAAAATGCCGGCGAGCTCAAGTATACCATGGCGCGCCTGACCTCTATTCCCGGCGTTGTGCGCGTGACGCGAAACAGCGCGTAAAATGCGAACACCTACTATTATATATTACAACATGCAAAGGAGAATAAAATGCGAGCTGTACTGACCCGTGTGCGCTCCGCCTCGGTTGAGATTGAGGGCAGGGTGCATGGTGAGATAGGCCGGGGCTTTCTGGTGCTGCTGGGCGTAAGCGCGGAGGACACCTTGGCTGAGGCGGAGAAGATAGCGGATAAAATCTGCGGCCTGCGCATCTGGGAGGATGAAAACGGCAAGATGAACGTAAACCCCGTGGACGCGGGCGCGGCAAACCTGCTGATTATAAGCCAGTTCACCCTCTTTGCCGACTGCAAGTCGCGCCGCCCCGGCTTTTCCAAGGCCGCCCGGCCGGAGGCTGCCATACCGCTGTATGAAAAGGTAATCGAGCTCTGCCGCGGGCGCGGCTTTGCGGTGGAGACCGGTATTTTCGGCGCGGATATGCTTGTGTCGTCCGTCAATGACGGGCCGCTCACACTGATTTTAGATACGAAGGAGCTGTGAATATGCAGATAAAAACCATTCCCGTCGGCCAGATTGAGACCAACTGCTATATTGTCACCAATGAAAATACGCGCGAGTGCGTCGTCATCGACCCCGGTGACGAGAGCAATGCCATACTAAACTACATTGAGGATAACAGCCTCAAATGTACCGCCATTCTCATCACTCACGGCCACCCCGACCATACCATGGCCGCCCACGCCGTCGCGGATGAGACCGGCGCGCCGCTCTACATGAACGAGCGGGACGACCCGAAAAACAATCCCAACGCCATTTTCATTCCTTTTGACATGCGCGGCGTGAAAAATTATGACGAGGGTGATGTTGTGGAGACCGCCGGCATGAAGTTTGAAATCTTCGCCACACCCGGCCACACCCCCGGCGGCGTCACCATCCGCTGTGCGGACGCGCTCTTCGTCGGCGACACGCTCTTTAAGGGCAGCTGCGGCCGCACGGACTTTCCCGGCGCGAGCATGGAGGAGGAGCTGCGCTCACTGAAAAAGATTTGCTCCCTGCCCGGCGACTATGAGGTCTACCCCGGCCATATGGATGCCACCACGCTTGAGCGCGAGCGCCTGTTCAACTACTACTGCCGCATGGCGATGCAGGAGTTTTGATACTGACAAAACAGGGCTGAAAGCGCCCTGCTGATATATCGTTAAGTTAAAATGCAAAAGGAGATAATGTTATGCAGCAGCCTACACTTGTTATTTTGGCGGCCGGTATGGGCAGCCGCTTCGGCGGACTAAAGCAGATAACCCCGGTCGACAGCCATGGCCACGCGATTATAGACTTTTCCCTTTACGACGCTTATCGTGCCGGTTTTCGCAAGGTCGCGTTTATTATTAAGCGTGAGATAGAGCGGGACTTCAAGGAATTCATCGGCTACCGTATGGAAAAGTACTTCGACGTGAAGTATGTCTACCAGCAGCTTGATGAGCTGCCTGAGGGCTATTCTATTCCCGAAGGGCGCACAAAGCCCTGGGGCACCGGCCACGCTGTGATGTGCGCAGCCAAGGCGGTGGACGGCCCCTTCGCCGTTATCAATGCCGACGATTTCTATGGCCGCACGGCCTTTACCGCGCTTTATAATTACCTTGCCGCCGACAGGCCGGATAATGAGCACGCGATGGTTGCCTACCTTGTGCGCAATACCGTGACGG
>CAUABY010000056.1 GCA_958427375.1 uncultured Eubacteriales bacterium | reverse complement strand
CAGCTGGATAGAGCGTCTGGCTACGGACCAGAAGGTCAGGGGTTCGAATCCCTTACGGCGTGCCACGAAAAAGGCCAAGTCAAATGACTTGGCCTTTTTCTATGCTTCTTGGCCTTTTTCTATGCTCATTATATTGCCCGCTTCGCACTTTTGTCAAGTGTGGAGCGGGCTTTAGTGTTATTTTGCATCTGTAATTTCGACGCGTTCAAGCTTTGAGCTGTTGATCTTCTTTCCGGGAATAGAGAGGGGAACGTATTCATTAATTAATGAGGAGGTCTCAAGACCGTACCAGCTGGCAACGGAGCCGCAGAGACGCCTGATGAAATACTTGGTGTTCAGCACAAGCTCCTCGGCGCGTGTAAGCTCAGAGCCCGGAGATATGGAGCGGCGCAGTATGCCGAATTTGAAGCTGCCTACATCGCCCGGCCCGTATATGGAGAATTTCTTCTCCTGCTTTGGAAGCTCTCCGCTGGCAAGAAGCTCGCCGACTATCTGCCTTAAATAGAAGTTGAGAAGCTGATCGTTCTTGAATCCGAGCTCAAGGTTTACGCGGAATATGAAATCGGTTCCGTAGGTTTCAACGCTGTAGCGTGATGCGTTCGGCTCATCCGTAACGGTAATGCTGAAAAACCAGTAGGCTTCGGCGCGTTTCGGGTCCTTATCGAGTATTGAGTAGAGTATATCTCTGTCAATGCTGCCCTTGTCGCCCTGCTTGTCGAGAAAAACAAGGTTGTGGGCACACAGAGGCGTTTCCGTGTCGTTTTTAAGCAGCCGCAGATTATCAATATAATCTGGCAGATTGAGACGTATGGAATACTTCTGCTCAAGCTCGGTGCCTCTATGCCATACCTCCATCAGAAGGAACAGAAGAAGCGCCATAATAACAGCCACGTAACCTCCGTGGGAGAACTTGCTGAGACTTGAGATGAAGAAAATGCTTTCCATCGAACCAAAAACGGCTAAAATAATTATTGAAACTACCTTGAGGTGCTTCAACTTCCACAGATACACGCCCAGGAGAAGCGTGGTCATGAGCATGGTGACGGTGATAGCAAGACCATAGGCGGATTCCATCCTCGCACCAGAGCGGAAGTACAGTACGACCAGTGAGCAGCCGATAAAAAGTACGGTGTTAACCGCGCTTATGTAGAGCTGGCCTTTGGTGTCAGAGGGATAGCGGATTTTAAGATGAGGCATGAGGTCGAGACGGATTGCTTCGGAGACGAGAGTGTAGGAGCCGGTAATAAGCGCCTGAGAAGCGATTATTGCCGCGGCGGCGCCTAAAATAACGGCGAAAGGACGTACCGCCTCCGGAAGCATGAGGAAGAAGGGGTTGAGGTCATCGATTGCAAACATTTCCGGGTTGGTGCTGTTTCTTATTATCCACGCGCCCTGACCAAGGTAATTGAGAATGAGGCATATCTTGACAAACGGCCAGCTCCTGTAGATATGCTCTTTCCCGACGTGACCCATGTCGGAGTATAGAGCTTCCGCGCCGGTTGCGGCGAGAAAAACACTTCCGAGTATCATGAAGCCGACTTTATTGTAGTCGCTGAAAAGTATCTGTACCGCGTAGATGGGGTTGAAGGCTTTCAGCACAACGGGCTTTTCGAGAATGTGTATGATGCCCGTACCGCCGAGGAAACTGAACCACAGCAGCATCACGGGGCCGAAAGCACGGCCAATCTTGCTTGTTCCGGCGCGTTGAATGGCAAAAAGCACTGTGATTATAGTGAGGGTAATCAGAACGACCTTACCCTGCCCAGCACCGAGCAGTCTTTCCACCACAGGAATTGTGCGAAGGCCTTCTATGGCGGTTGTGACGGTTACGGCGGGAGTCAAAACACCATCGGCAAGCAGTGCCGCGCCGCCGATCATTGCCGGGATAATGAGCAGCTTGCCGCATTTCTTAACGAGCGAGTAGAGGGAGAAAATTCCGCCCTCGCCGTTATTGTCGGCCTTCATGGCTATCAGCACATACTTTACTGTGGTGAGGAGGGTTATAGTCCATATTACCAGAGACAAGGCGCCTACAATAAAGTTCTCGTTTGTGTGAGCGATGCCGCCGTTGCCGGAGATAATGGACTTCATAACATACATCGGAGAAGTTCCGATATCACCATAGACAACGCCTATGGTGACAAGAAACATTCCTATGGAAAAGGGGGCTCGTTTTTTCATTTAATAAACTCCCGTGAATAGAAAATACAAAAGATAAATTTTATTCTATACTGTGTTATGAAAAATGTCCAGCAATTTATGTATCGTTTGTCCGTTTTCGGCTTTTTTACCGCAGTTTTTATGTTCATCAATAACCTCACAAGACCCACCCCGGCTGGAGGTGGGTCTTGTGAGGTATAAATACACGGGTATCGCCTAAACCGTGCGCATAAACTATCGCATTCAGACGCCGTAAACGAGCCAGAGATAGATATACGCCGGGATGATGGCGGCGAGAGTAAAGGGAATACCGATTTGGAAAAAGTCCGAATTTTTGACGGTGTAGCCCTCGCGGCGGAGAATGCCGATGCCGGTGATGTTGGCGGAGGCGCCGATAGGCGTGCAGTTGCCGCCGAGCGTTGCGCCGGACAAAAGCCCGAAGTAGAGCACCGTGGGGTCAGCGTTCAGCGCCGCGGCAAGGCCGCCGATGACCGGTATCATCGTGGCGACATAGGGGATGTTGTCTATAAACGCGGAGATGAGCACGGACGCCCACACGATAACGGTGTAGAGGAAGAATATGTTCCCGCCGCCCGCCTTGGCCAGCAGCCCCGCCGCCGCGTCGATAACGCCCTGCTCGGTAATGCCGCCTATCATCAGGAAAAGCCCGACCAGAAGCCCGATGGTCTCAAAGTCCACTTCCTTGAGCGGGGCGGTGACGGCGGAGAGAGTCTTTTTCTTAGCGAAGTTATAAATCAGGCCGATTAGCAGCAGCGCGCAGCAGATGAGCCCGTTCGTGGTGGAGGGCTTGTTGGGGATAAAAGAGGCGAGAATAAGCAGAACTATAGTGCCCAGCAGCAAAACCGAGGGCACATAATCCGTGACCCGCGTGCGGTTCTGCCCCTTGGGTATGGGCGCTTTCTCGCGGCGGAAGAGAAAGGCCAGAATCAAAACGGACATCAGCGCGCCGAGCTCCACGGCGAAGAATATGCTGGGCCTGCCCTTGTACCAGAAGAAGTCCATAAAGCTCATATCCAGTGCCGAGCCGAGCATGATGGCAGTGGTATCGCCGACCAGCGTTGCCGCGCCCTGCAAATTGGAGGACACCGCAATCGCAATGATGAACGGAACCGGGTTCGTCTTGAGCTTTTTGCAAATCTCCAGAGCGACCGGGGCGACCATCAGCACCGTGGCGACATTGTCCACAAAGGCGGAAATAATCCCGGAGAAAAGGGACATTGCTATCGCGGCCCACATCACGTTCGGAACCTTTTCCATGATAAGGTCGGCAAGTAACTGCGGCATTTTGCTATCAATGAAGAGCGCCACAATGCCCATCGTGCCCATAATCATAAGCAAAACGTTGAAGTCGATTGCGCCCAGAATCTTGTCAACGGGCAGCATGCCGGAGATGATGAAAAACAAGGCGGAGGCGAGAGCGATGTACGGCCTGTATTTGCTGAAAACGAGCATCAGAATATAGGTAATTGCAAAAACTGCGATAGCGGCGTAAATCATTGTAGCTGTATAAACTCCTTATATCTTTATTCTTTGGCAAAGGAATACGGCGGTCCGAATTAGTGTGTCTAAATAAATATTATACTCCTTTTTTAACAAGAAAACAATATATTTCCGCGAAAAAACGCAGTTTCAGCAGAATATAAAAGAAAACGCGCCGTAGAGCTCCCACGGCGCGTTTTGGCATGTCTGTTCAATTCGCTTTCCGGCTAATTGCGGTGTGCTGCTGAGGCTTATCTGCGGCGGCGCTTCTTGTTCCTGCGCACATAGGCCACGGGGATGGCTGCCAGCACGAAGAGGGATGCGCCCATCAGCGTAAGCCACAGCGCTAAATTAGTCTCATCGCCGGTTCTCGGCTGGACGCCTCTGTAGTTTACAAAGGAGGCCGTGACCGTTGTATCGGCGCTTACGGTGCCATTGCTGCCGTAGGCGGTTACTATGTAGCCCGCATCATCGCGCTCCTCTGCAATGTAGCGCAGGCCTCCGGGGAGACTGACCGCGGTAAGGCTTTCGCCGTGCTTGAGCGTGAACAGCGCCACGCCCTTGTTAAAGACCATCTGCCCATAGAATCCGTCTATGCTCTCGGCAAGCTTCATGCCGCTGTCGGTGGGTTCGTAGAGCGTGACCTTGAATAGGAAGCTGCGGTTTTGCTCGCCCCATATGCCGGTCACGGTCTTTGTTACGGTGAGGTTGCCTGTGCCCGGATCGGGCGGCGCGGCGTTCCTGCTGTTGGTGAAAGAGACGTTCGTCACCGTACCGGCGGTGATAGTGCCATGCGTGTTGACGGAGGTGGTGGAGTAGCCCTCCTTGTTCGCCTCAAGCTCGGTGACGGTGTAGCCCATACCGGCGGGCAGGTCGATAGCGGTTTTGCTCTCGCCGTGCTTGAGGGTGAAGCTTGCCACGCTGTCAGTAAAGGTCATATCGCCGTAAGCGGCGTTCACGTTGGCGCTGTCAAGCGTTATGGTGAAGTTAAAGTCTCTGTCCGTTTCGCCCATTGTGCCCGTCACCGCCTTGGAGACGACAAGGTTTCCGCTCTTGGCGGAGAGCGAGCGCGTGTTGGTGAAAGCCGCGACTGTTTCACTGTCGCTGACGGTACCCTGCGCGTTGACGGACGTTGTGGAGTAACCGTCCTGATCCGCCTCGGCTTCCGTTACGGTGTAGCTGATGCCGACGGGGAGGGTGAGCGCCGCCTTTCTCTCGCCGTGCTTGAGGGTGAAGTTTGCCTCGCCGTCCACAAAGCGCATCTCGCCGTAATTGCCGCTGATAGGCTGGGCCAAGGCCGGGTCGTCAAGCTTTACGGTGAAGCTGAAAGCTTTGTTTTTATCGCCCGCGTCGCCGTTCACGGTTTTGGACACGGTGAGTGTGCCAAGCCGGGGCGCGGTGTTAATCCACTGGGCGGTCAGCGCAAGGTCTTTTGTAATGCTAAGCTCCTGTTCGGGCTGATATTTTTTGCCGTCCGCGTCAGTCCAGCCGTCAAAGGTGTGATTGCTCATGTTGGGCGCCGCTTTTACTTGATAGGTCGCGCCCATTTGGACCTCTTCCCGGTCGTATGTCACGCCGTCGGCGGGGGTACCGCCGTTGAGGTTATACGTAATTTTGCACTTCGTCTTGTAATCGGGAATACCGTCGTCGTTGCTGTCCACTGCCCACACGGCATAGAGAGTTACATCTTTCGTTGGCATGATGATTTCTGTGCCTGTTATAAGAACATCATTTACATCATCTTCCTGACCTGCAATGAAAGCGGCATCGTGTTTTTCCAAGCTCCATCCGATGAACATCTCTTTATTGCCACGGGTGAAGTCCTTCTCGGTTGTCAGCTTAATACTCGTGCCTTTGGGAACGCTCAGCTCACCCGATGGCGGAGTTTCGTTGCCGCCGTTGAGGTCATAGGAGAGGGAATAGGTCTCAAGCACGTCCGCCGTGTTGTCATTGTTTTCGTCATAGCCCCAGGCGGCGTAAACCGTTATATCGCTGCGGCCGAATGTGACTTGGGTGACCGTTGCCGGCGCGGTGTCATTACGGGAATAAATTGCGCTCGTTTGCTGCATTGTCCAGCCGACGAATACCACAGGTTTACCGTCCACGTCGGTGTGCGTGGGTATAGTTGTGGTGGCCAGTGCCTGCGTGTCGCCGGGGATGTAGACCTTGCTGTCCGTGGGTACATTGCTTATGGTGCCGCCCGCATGTGCGTTGCCGTCATATGTCAGCTTATGTTCTTCCAGATAGTCGGCTGTATCGTTCGTGTTGCGGTCAGCAGCCCAGACGGCGTATACGTTGGTGTTCCCGTCTGAATCGGCGTATTTGCTGGTATTGGAAGGATCGTCTGCATCGGCTGTCGCCTTATCCAGCATGGTGACTTTTGTCACAATGCTGCTCTTCAATTTGTCATATTCCGCACTGGTTTTTATAACGGTGTCAAGTATCGGCGATGTGCTCCAACCGATAAAGATGTTGCTGTCATACTCGAACGTATGATTTGTTATCTCAGCGGCAGCGTCAGCGGCTGCTTTGTCGTGGGCTACTGCCATGCCAGAAACGGTGCCGTTTGAGGACAGCTCCGCCGTGCCGCCCACAACATGGTGGTGGGGGCAGATTATATCCGTGCGGATGCCGTTGTTGCCGTGGTAGCGGACGTGGACGGCATCATCATTGTAATCCGGATTTCCGTTTCCGTTGGCGTCCATAGCATAGACGGCATAGAGCTTAACGTTGTTGTTTGGCATTTCGTGCTGGTCGGCCGAGATGATTTTGTCAATGTCGGCCTGCGCCGCACCTGCCGTAAGAGGATCCTTGATCTGCGTTTTGCTCCAGCCGACGAAAATTGTCTTATCACCCTTTGTCAGTTTGGTCGTGCCGGTATAATCAGGGCTAACTTTTTCGCCTTGTATATGCCACGTGGTTTTCGGAGCATCGGCACCGGAGCCGCCGTTCAAGTCATAGCTCACCGAATATAGCTTCTTTACCTCCGCGGTTAAAGTCATGTTCGCATTGATGGGCATGACTTTCAAATTGTCGGCAGTGTATGCGTTTGCGCCGTCCGTCCAATTCCCGGTAAATCTGTAACCGGGATTGGCGGTAACTGCCGGAACAACCGCGAGTTTATCGCCGTGCCACACATTGGTTGAAGTCTTGTCCAGCACGGCACCCTTGGCGTCGCTGACAGTAAACGTCACCGTATGCGGCTGCTGGAAGCCTATCATCAGATTCTGTGCCGCATCAATGTGGTTCGGGGTCTCGTTCATATCCAAAACAACGGTAGCGATGGCGGTGTCCTTATCATTATCCGTGCCCGGAGAGAACATTCCTCCGCTTTGCGGCAGGGAGAATTTCAGCGGGTTAGCAAGGTTCGCGTCAGTGCTGCCGGGATTGGTGACAATCACATGATAGGTGTCCGCACGACGGCCGGTGAGCTGGAAAACTCCGTTCTCATCGGTTGTTGTATTATGGGGTTCGCCGTCGCCTATCCCGGACTTATGCGGTGCATATATCGAGACAGGGTTGACGGTGTCGGTATAAAGTGAATCTATTCCTTTCTCGTAAGTGCCGTTAAAGTTCTTGTCGATGAACGCCGTGCCTTTGATAACGCCGGACTGGAACTCAACCTGAATCCGCGGCAGGGGGTTGTGACCTTGGTTGTGCGTGCCGCCTACGGAATAGGGCGACACGCCGCAGGGGCCGAAGTTGACTTCACTGCCCACCAGAGCCGCGTTATCGTGAAACTCTGGTTTCAGACGCATATGAAGTCTCAGGTCAGCATCCTGTGGGATGCTTTTGGTAGTTTCTTTAGCCGCGATGCGGATCATTCTGACCTCGCTCCAGTCGCCAATCTTGTCTCCAGTAACATAATTGCCGTCAACCGTGTTGTAGTGGGAAGGCTCGCCGGAGGATGCACCCGGCTCAACCGTGGTGCTGTACGTTACCTGAATATCGTTATTTGCATTGCCGTAGAGCGTCGGCTTCTCGGCCAAGCTCATATCAAATTCAAAGGGAATATCCTGCATGTGGCTGTCCCAAGTGGCGCCATTCAGTTCTTTGGGTACCGGGATGTAATAATAGAAAGCCTGAGCTTCCTGAGCGGTAAAGTCTCTGCCGGTTTCATTTTTCGCGGTGAACAGCATCTCCACAAAGTGGTTGGCATCTTTCAGATAAACCTTATTCCCAGTAGCCTCATAGTTGTAATAGTCTTTCGGTTCGTAACTGACAATATCAGTATTGTCCGCCACTCTTGCGCCGAAGGTAAAGGTCAGGCCCAGCCGGGCCGCCACTACAGACAGCTTTGTGCCCTTTGCATTGACGTTGAAGGTGCTGTACCGCACCCCATTATCCATAACCTGATATTGAGCCAGGGTACCATTGTTTGATGTTGAGGTCAGTGATGCGCTCTTGAACCGTACGCAGTCTCTCATATCGAGGGTCATGGCATCGGCATCCTTGGCGATATTCATATCAAAGGAGATTCCGATCTGGTACTGCCCCAGTCCATCGGTGAACCAGCCGACCTTTGCGGGGTTATCTTGGTTCGTAAAGGAAATCTTGTACAGCTTGTAGCCTGCTTCGGCAGATGTCACAGCCTCAAACTTGTATGCAGTTTCGGGTATTTCCGTTCTTTGGGGATTCGTCACAGTCTCTGTGACTGCATCGAGCAGGAAAACCTTATCCGCTATTCTACCAACCTCCTGATACAGCTTGAGATTTTCAACAGTTATCTTCTCCGGCAGACGGATATAGATTTCCTGATCCGTTGTGACATTATTGGAGGAATAAGGGTAAGCGGATGAACTGAGCAGGCCGTTGAATGTAATGGTGTCTCCCGCCGTTGCGGAGGTCTTGCTCAGGATAGGCACTCGCTCCAAAGTTCCTTCTTTATACGCTTGCTCCATGGCCAGAGGGATCTCGCCCCTTGTGTTTGTGACCTTTACGGTATAGTTGCCCGATTTGGCCGTGCTCTCATCGGAACCTGTATCGTACATTTTCATGGAAGCAAAGTTGGTATAAGTACCCGCGTCTGCGGTCAGCAGCTTGCCGAAGGTGGTGGCGTATCCCGACGTCGGATCCTGATCACGGGAGGACACATATCCCACGTAATCCTTCTCATAGCTGCCTACGTTGGCCTTGATCTTGGTGAAATACTCGTCCTCGCCAAGTCCTGCCATCTGGGCGGTAAAGGTGACAAAGCCGCCGCTGCTGGTGAGGGTGCCGCTATACTTTTGCTCGCTTGGGTTCTTTGTCGTCGTATACCAGACCTCCACAGTATTGCCCGTGCTTGCAGGAATCTTTTGGGCGGTGACGCCGATTTTATCATTGTTTCCATAGGTGAATTCCACCGTCTTATCGGCGCTCGCGGCGCCGCCCTGGTTGACCACATGGAACTGTCCCAGATAATAGATAATATCGGAATCGCCTGCGTAATTATTATAAATTGGCATATTGTTGGCTTTTCCGCTCACACTCATGCTCTCTCCTGCTTGGGCCGTAAAGCTGAATGTAGTGCAGTCACCATTATAGAGATACCATGTGCTGCCATCCTGCCAGGTGATCGTTCCGCCCACTGCGGAGGCAGCGCCGGTGGTGGGTGTCGTACCCTCATAGCATCCGGGGGCTGTCTTACCGGTGTTGAGAATCGAAGCGCTGCCCCACTTGACGGCATTTGTAGTTTTGACGTCACAATCAGACGTCCACTTAAAGTAGGGCGTAAAGTAGTCTTGCCCGTACTCCAAATACAGATTTGTCCATGTCAGTGTGACGGTATGATCGGTATCGTTTCTCGTCTCCGTGAAGGTAAAGCCGTCATCCGTATCCTTGTGATTTTCCGGATCCAGCAGGTTGGGCCTGTCGGATTGTCCCGCAGGGTCATAGGTGACATGGTCGAATTCCGCATAAATATTGCTGCCATTTTTTGTGTAGTATGGCAGGGCAATGGTGATCTCCAGCTTCTTAAAGAACTGGGGCATATCGATGTAGTCCTTGTCCGGGTTTATCCAGAGCTGCCGCAGTGCAAAGGGCTGGTTCGCCGCCGTGGGCACACCCGTTTTCACGCCAACCCGGGACAGTCTGGGGCCGGTCTGTATCGCTCTGTTGTCAGTATCAACATCATTATATTTGCCTGTGATTTTGACTGTGGCGTCAAGCTTTTCGTATGGTGTTTCATTGCCGTCAACAACAGTGTAAGCCTCGACAGTCAGCTTGTCCGAAAGGGACTGATTTTTCTGCCTGTTCCAAAGAATTGTGTCCGGGGCCAGAATGATATTGAAGCTGTTTTCTTCCGCCGTGTTTTTGAGAGAGTAGGTGATGGTGCCGTTCGTGGGACAGTAACCGCCGTAGTTATTTTCACTGTGCAGACTGTCAATACTTTCAGGCGTTACGCTCTCGGCCATGCCGCCGCGCTCTGGGATGGGATATTCTACCACGGTAAGCCCGTCGGGCACGGTTATCGAAACTTTCTTGCCCTGCATGTTCAGCGTACTTTTTACAATAATGTGCAGGGTGAACTGCTTGGCAAAGTTGACGGAAAAGGCACCTCCGCTGATCAAAGGCTGGTCAGCCTCGCCCTCCGCTCTGATAACGGCCTCAATCTCCATCTTTCCGTCTACCAGAGCTTGAATATCCAGCGTCTCCAAAACCATTTCAAGCGTGTCTATGCCGTTTATCTCTGTCCGCTGCTCCGGCGTCAGCAGATTATAGGCATGGATGGCGGCCAGCAGCTTGTCGTAAAGCTCCAGGGTTGCTTCTTCGTCCAGCTCCTCCGTGTCGGGTTGTTCAAGCTGCTCCAACAGGGCAAGAATGTCGTCAACCTGCTGCTGTACGGCGCAAATTGCGCAGACAAAGCCGCACACAGGGTTTTCCTCTGTGTAGCCGCAAGCTTCGTTATGCGCCGTGTGGTGCCTGCACGGGAAGCTCTCCTCCGGCGCGGGCTTTTCCGTCACCTCAGGCGAGGGGGTGACGGCGCCGGGGTCGG
>CAUABY010000055.1 GCA_958427375.1 uncultured Eubacteriales bacterium | reverse complement strand
ATAAAATTAAAAGTTGGGTGTTGATGGACGTTCGTCCACCTACCCCAACTTTTAGCTTAGGACCGTAAATATCCCATAAACTTTTAGTTTAGTACCAAAAAATAAAGGTGCGTAACCGTTGATACAAATGGTTACGCACCTTTGTGGTCCGAGTGGAGGGATTTGAACCCCCGGCATCTTGCTCCCAAAGCAAGCGCGCTACCAACTGCGCTACACCCGGTTATTCTGTTTGTGCAGTCAAAAGCGGGTAGCATTCCCGCCCCACTGAACTACCATAACATTATACAACAAAAAATTAATCAACGCAAGCTATTTCTTGATTGATGTTTTGCCCCGCCTGTGGTATTATATCTTATTGAGAAATTACCCAGCGGGAGAAACGCCAAAATGAGAATGAGAAAAAGACATAACTTAGTGCCGCGTATGGAGAAGTGCGCAGATCTTCTGATACAAGACAACAACGCACAGCGCGGCCAATGGCGCAGTGCCTTTCCGGGCTATGACGCGCTCTTACTCGAACTCGGCTGTGGTAAGGGCCGCTTTACCGCTGACACCGCGGCGGCTATGTCCTCAGCGCTGCTGATCGCGCTTGAAAAGGTGCCGGACGCGATGATAGTCGCTATGGAGCGCATCCGCGACCGGGAGCTTCCCAACGTCCGCTTCATTGACGGGGACGCGGCCGCCCTGCGCGACATGTTCGCCCCAGGCGAGGTTGACAGACTTTACATAAACTTCTGCGACCCATGGCCGAAAAGCCGCGACGCAAAGCTGCGCCTGACCGCGCCGGGCTTTCTGCGCATCTATGCCGACATTCTGCCCGTTGGCGGCGAAATCCATTTCAAAACCGACAATACACCGCTGTTTGACTGGTCTGTGGAGCGCTTTACCGAGGAGGGCTGGGCGCTGAGCGAGCTGACGCACGACCTGCATGAAAACGGACCCGTCGGCGTGATGACCGACTATGAGGCCAAATTCTACGCCGAGGGCATGAAGATAAACCGCCTCGTCGCGACTAAGCTTGACACCACGCGCGACGGCAGGGCGGGAGTGCCGCCGCGCCTCCGCAACGCCTCACTGTGTGATGCGCGCGGCTTTGAAGAGAGCCAAAATGAAAAAAATTTCGCTGAGGATGAAAAATGAGATATATTTCATGGAACGTCAACGGCCTTCGCGCCGTCATAAAGAAAGGTTTTGAAGATATATTCTGGTCGTTCGACGCGGACTTTGTCTGCCTGCAGGAGACAAAGCTGCAAGAAGGACAGGTTCAGCTCGACCTGCCCGGCTACGAGAGCTATTGGTGCTATGCCGAGCGCAAGGGCTATTCCGGCACAGCCATTTTCACAAAGCACACGCCGCTGTCCGTCAGCTACAACCTCGGCCTGCCTGAGCATGACACCGAGGGGCGCGTGATAACACTCGAATATGACAAATTCTACCTTGTGTGCGTCTATACCCCGAACGCGCAGGACGGCCTGCGCCGCATCGACTACCGAATGAGCTGGGAGGACGATTTCCGCGCCTACCTAATGGAGCTGGACAAGAAAAAGCCCGTCATCGTCTGTGGTGATATGAACGTCGCGCATGAGGAGATAGACCTCAAAAACCCCAAGACCAACATCGGCAACCCCGGCTTCTCATATGAGGAGCGCGGCAAATTTACCGAGCTGCTCGACGCCGGATTTACCGACAGCTTCCGCTATCTCTACCCCGACCGACGCGACGCGTACTCATGGTGGAGCTACCGCGCCGCCGCGCGCGAGCGCAACGTCGGCTGGCGCATCGACTACTTTGTCGTGTCTGACCGCCTGCGCGAAAACATCAGGGATGCTTACATTTTCCCAGAGGTGATGGGCTCCGACCACTGCCCGGTGGGGCTTGATGTGACATGGTGAAAATAGGCGATATTGAGCTTGGCGGCCGCGTGGTGCTCGCACCGATGGCGGGCGTGACAGACTTTGCCTTTCGCAGAATATGCCGGGAGCAGGGCGCTGCGCTGACGACGACTGAGATGGTCAGTGCAAAGGCGCTGGTATATAAGGACGAGAAAACCAAATCGCTTCTGTACATACCAGAGAATGAGCACCCCTGCGCTGTGCAGCTTTTCGGCCACGAGCCGGAGGTCATGGCGGAGGCCGCGCCGATGGCGCTGGAGCTTTCCGGCGCGGACATTGTGGACATCAACATGGGCTGCCCGGTGGGCAAGGTTGTAAAATCCGGTGACGGCTCGGCGCTGATGCGTGATGCGGAGCTTGCCGGGCGCATTATAGAGAGCGTATGCCGTGCTGTCGACAGACCCGTTACGGTGAAATTCCGCAAGGGCTGGGACGGCGGCAGCGTGAACGCGGTTGAGTTTGCAAAGGTCTGCGAGCAGGCGGGCGCGGCGGCGATTGCCGTACACGGGCGCACGCGGGTGCAGATGTACTCAGGTCGCGCCGACTGGGACATAATACGCGAGGTGAAAAAGGCCGTTCGCATCCCCGTGACCGCAAACGGTGACATTTTCACCGGGGCGGACGCGGCGCATATTCTGCGCTACACCGGCTGTGATTTGTGCATGGTCGGGCGCGGCAGCTTTGGCAATCCGTGGCTTTTTGCGCAGGCCAACGCCGCAATAGCGGGTAAGGATGAGCCTGAGCTCCCGCCGCTTGCCGAGCGCATGGACACGGGACTGCGTCAGGTGGAGCTTCTGGCGGAGCGTGCGGGAGAGCGCGCCGCCTGCCTTGAGGCGCGGCATCAGCTGCCGTGGTATCTGCATGGCGTGCCGTTCGCTGCCTACTATAGAAATCAGCTCGTGCATGTTGAGACTTTGGATGACATACGCGGGATTGTGAAAAATATAAAGAGAGATTTGAAGTGAATGCTTCAGCAAAGGGGGTTATCGGATGACCCGCGAACAGGAAAACGCCGTTGTGCGCGCTGTTCTTAACGGCGATGTGAACGCTTTTGAGATGCTCGTAAAAGAGTATGAAAAAAATGTATATAATCTGGCACTGCGCATGGTCGGCAACAGCGAGGACGCGGCGGACATGTCGCAGGAGGCGTTTATAAAGGCGTATAATTCGCTCGACTCTTTCCGGGGCGACAGCAAATTTTCAGTGTGGCTGTACCGCATAGTGTCAAACGTCTGCCTTGATTTCATCCGCAGCCGAAAGCGAAAACAGACAGTGTCGCTTTCCATGGAGAATGACAACGGCGATGATGTGGAGCTTGATATAGCCGACGATACGCAGTCGCCCGAACGGCTGATGGATAAGCGGCTCACGCGGGAGGCCGTGCGGCGGGGTCTTGCTTCACTGCCGCCCGGACAGCGGCAGATTCTGCTCCTGCGCGAGATACAGGGGCTGAGTTATGACGAGATAGCGGAGGTTCTCAACGTGGAGGCCGGTACCGTCAAGTCACGAATTTTCCGCGCGCGAAAAAAATTATCAGCTTTTCTTTTAGAAGATGGGAACATTCCCGATTTCATTTCGTCAAGCAAATTGAGAGGAGGTGATCTGTCATGAATGGATGTGAATACTATCAGGAGCTTATAAGCCGTATGCTCGACGAGGACATCAACCGCGACGAGCGCGCTGAGCTTGCCAAGCATCTTGAGACATGCCCTGAGTGCGCAATGATGTACCAGGCATTTTCCACCTTGTCAGACACCATATCCTGTGATTTGGAAGAACCACCTGAGAATCTAACGGATAATATCATGGCAGAAATTCGCCGCAGCGAAATTGTACGCAAAAATAGCAAGCGTATGCCGCGGCGCATAAAGAATTATATTGCGGCCGCCGCGTGCGTGGCGGTGATGATAGCGGCCGTCGGCGGCTTCGCAATCGTCAAGGGAAGCCGCAAGGACAACGCGGTGTTCCAGTCGAGCGCCAGCCATATCAGCTCCGGCGTTATCTCCGATGAGCGCACGGCAGAGGACTCTATAGAAGCTCCCGCGCCCGCTGCCGCTTCTGAGGCGGAGCAGGGACTTCACGCACGAGCCGCGAATACCCCCGGCGACAGCGCAAATGTCGGCTATGTGCCCGAACGCGGCGACCAGAACAATACCCGTGTTTCCGCGCCCGAACCGTCGATAGACTTGTCGCAGTACCCGGTCAATACGCCGTACGTGGCGCCCACACCGGCGCCCACGCCTGTACCGACACCGACCGCCGCACCGACTGCCGCACCGACCCCGACGCCGACTGCCGCGCCCACACCCACTCCGACCGCGACGCCGGAACCCACGCCGGAACCCACGCCGGAACCGCCCCATGAGCCTACACCAGAGCCCACGCCTGCCGCCGCACCCGAACCCAGCAGCGACCCAGCCGCTGAGACGGTGCCTGAGCAGCCAAATGAGGATACGCAGGCTGGCAGCGAAACCGCGGGCGGAGATAATTTCCCCGCATCCGGTGAGGAACTATTGACACTGGATGACAATACCGCTGTGATTAGCGGAATCGGTGAAAATACTCTGCCGGCTGAGCGCCGCATAGACCTGCGCTCAGTGGATGTGAGCGAGCTTCTGCCCAAGCTCTATGGAACCGAGACTGACGCGGAAGCCGCCGACGAGGACGCAGCTGCCGACGAGGACGCAGCTGCCGATGCAGAGACAGACACCGACTGCGGCGCTGAGCATGCGCAGGAGATCCCGGCAATCACCCCGCCCACAGTGCCGAATGATGCGGCCGAAGCCGGACGCGGCACAGATGACGAACAGCCCGACGATGCTGTCAGCGTCCCGTCCAAGCTAAGTGAAGAGCTCAAAAAGATGCTTCCCGTGGAGCTTATGCCGGCCAATGTCGATATAATCTGCTACAGCGCAGCCGATGCCGACGCGGCTGTCGCGGTCGATAAGGAGCTTCTTGTCTGCATCTGCAATGACCAGCTTTGTGTGCTTGAGCTCGATGACGACGGACAGACTGCGGTTTATATGCCCAAGCTCACAGGCGAGGAATACGCGGTGCTTATCGAGCAGTATATAGCGCTTGCCGAGCAGCTCAGGCAGGGCTGAAGTTATCTCCGGAGACGCTTATAAATGTATAAGAAATTTCGATAAATATTTTCCGATAAATATATAATTATTTAGCATATTAAGCCTTGAAACCTCTTCTCACGTGTGTTATAATTAACATAATAATGTTTATTTTATACATTGTTGTTATATGTAATTTTCACGCGAGGAGAGGTTTTCTTGAAAAATATTAAAGTTTCCAACAATGTTATTCGGCGTCTGCCCAGATATCTGCGCAAGCTGGATGAGCTGATGGAGAGCGGCATAAACAGGATATCTTCCTTTGAGCTTAGCCAGCAGCTTGGGCTTACACCGTCTCAGATCCGTCAGGATTTCAGTTGCTTCGGCGAGTTTGGCCAGCAGGGTTACGGATATAATGTTTCCGCACTGCACGACCAGATTTCAAGTATCCTCGGCACTGATAGGGGCTATACCGCCATACTTGTCGGCGCAGGCAATATAGGCCGCGCATTGATGGATAACTTCTGCTTCAGCGCTTGGGGCTTTGACCTCAAGGCTGCCTTTGATGTCAATCCTAAGCTTGTCGGCACTACTTTTAATGGTGTGCCTATTTATCATAATGACAGCATTGCTGACTATCTCAAAAATAACCGGGTCGATGTTGTTGTGCTGACCGTGCCGAAAGAAGTTGCAATCCCTGTTACCGATATGCTCATTGAAAACGGCGTGGATGCAATTTGGAACTTCACCAATGTTGACATCACCGCGCCCAGCAGCAGCACTATAGTCGAGAACGTCCACTTCTCTGACAGCCTTCTTTCGCTCAGCTACTATATTTCCGAGCGTCAGGATGAGAAAGCGGCCCGTGCAGCCCGCGCTGAAAAGGTTGAGAGAGCCTGACAGAAACAGCTTTATAATCAGGCGTATATTCAAAAAAGCTTCCGCAAGGAAGCTTTTTTTAGTCGTCGACAAAGTCATTCTGACTTTGCCGCCGAGAAGGATTGCACTTCATTCGTCGCCTCAATGTGTGCCTACGGCGTACATTTCGACACTCATTACGTGAGAAGAGCTTTCTGCGTCGTACATGCCGCCGCAGAAAACGATGTGATTTTTTTTCGCTGCGGCGAAAAAACTCTGCGAGGCTTTGCTTGCAGGATGAAAAGGCTTTCCTTGAAAATTTTTTTCATTACTTGTGATTTTAATTATCACAGTGGAGGAAAACTTATGAGTGATACAATAGCAGCCATTGCGACCGGCGCGCAGATTTCGGCGATAGGCATTGTCCGCATTTCGGGGGAGCGCAGTATAGAGATAGTCGACAGGCTCTTCACCCCATCAAACGGTAAGAGAATGTCAGAATGTGAAAGCCGCAAGCTGATTTACGGTCGGATGTGCAATGCGCAGGGAGAGCTTCTTGATTTGTGCCTTTGCACTATCAGCCGCGCACCAAACAGCTATACCGGCGAGGATACGGCGGAGCTGCAGTGCCACGGCTCGCCGGTTGTCCTGCGCGCGGCCCTGGAGGAAATTTTTGCCCTCGGCGCGCGGCAGGCGGGGCCGGGCGAGTTTACCAAGCGCGCCTTTCTCAACGGGCGTATGGAGCTGTCCTCCGCTGAGGCAGTGGCGGATGTTATAGACGCGGAGAGCATCGAGGCGGCAAAGAACGCCGCCGGGCAGCTCTCTGGCGCGGTCAGCCGCCGAGTTGAGGGCGTTTATAATCTGCTCATGGACATAAGCGCGCACTACCATGCCGTGCTCGACTATCCGGATGAGGATATTGAGGATTTCCGCCTTGCCTCGTATAAGTCGGAGCTTGCCGGGGCGCTGGATAATCTGCGCTCTCTGCGCGCAAGCTTCGAGCGCGGCAAGCTCATCTCCGGCGGCATCCCCGCCGCCATTGTCGGGCGCCCCAACGCGGGCAAAAGCTCGCTTTTGAACGCTCTGCTGGGCTTTGAGCGTGCTATAGTCACCAAGATACCCGGCACGACGCGCGACACCATTGAGGAGAAGCTCCGCCTTGGCGGGCTTACTCTGCGCCTTGCGGATACCGCCGGCATACGCGATACTGATGATGAGGTCGAGCGCCTCGGTGTTGAGCGCAGCCGCCGCGCGCTTGAGGCGGCGGAGCTTGTGATTGCGGTGATAGACGGCAGTCAGGCGCTTGACGCGGAGGATATGGAGATAGTCCGCGCGGCGGAGAAAGCGCCGCACGCGCTTGTCGTCGTGTCCAAAAACGACCTTGAGGCGGCGGATGTACATATTGGCACGGCCTTGCCGCAGGTGTCAATAAGCGCCGTTACCGGCGCGGGTCTGGATGAGCTGGAAAAGACAATCGCGGCCATGTTCCCGCTGCCCGATGTGCCCGCGGGCGAGATTTTGACGAACGCGCGGCAGGCGGATGCGGTGGCGCGCGCGGCGGAGTATGTGGCGGCGGCTCTGGAGGCGATGGAGCAGGGGATAACGCCGGACATCGTGCTCACGGAGGCCGAGGGCGCGATGCAGGCGCTCGGCGAGCTCACCGGCCGCAGTATCCGAGAGGATGTGACCAACCGCATTTTCCAGCGCTTCTGCGTCGGCAAGTGAACAGGAGCGGCAGCAAAAAATGATAGCAAAAAAGCCTTGACAATATGCATGGTATATGGTAATATATCAAGGCTTAATGCAGAAGTACCCAAGAGGCCGAAGGGGCTCCCCTGCTAAGGGAGTAGGTGTCTAAAAAGCACGCGAGGGTTCAAATCCCTCCTTCTGCGCCAAAAATCGACAAGTTCTATTTGGAACTTGTCGATTTTTGCTTATAAAAGGAGGCCACCGGTTATACCGGTGGCCCTGTCTTGTTACTTATCTCTCTTCTGCGAGAAGACCCACTCGCGCTGGATGTGATAGCTGATGAAGAACAGGCACACATCGACGCAGAACTTAATGATTGTTGCGATGATGGGCACGGAGTTTGCAAGCAGGTGGTTGAAGAAGGTCACAAGACCGGCGGAGACAAGCATCTGTGGGATGCATAGGCAGTAGTAGCGCAGCATTGCGCGCTTATAATTAATGTGGTTTTGGAAAACGACGGAGTTATTCGCGTTGAAGTTCACAAACGACGAAACAATGCGCGCCACGACTGTGGCTAAAAGCTCTGCGTATTTCCCGGCGGCAGCGCCAAAAATGCGCATTATCAGATAGAACAGGCCAAGGTCAACAAGTGTTGAGCCGAGCGAGCTCATCATAAACTTGAACATCACCTTGAATATGCGCCACGAGTCCTTCACGGCGTTATAGTGCGAGCTGTAGTCGTCCGGGTCGTACACGGTGGTGATGGGCAGCTCATAAAAGCCGATGCCCATGCGCTTCATGTTCAAAAGCATGTTGGTCTCATACTCGAAGCGCTCGCCGCTTATGCCGCAGAAAGCCTCAAGATATTTTCTCGGTATGGCGCGCAGACCGGTCT
The DNA here is from genome assembly GCA_958427375.1 of uncultured Eubacteriales bacterium. GTDB lineage: Bacteria > Bacillota > Clostridia > Oscillospirales > Oscillospiraceae > Limivicinus. The sequence continues at coordinate 2,276 of CAUABY010000055.1, read as the reverse complement.
GCGTGTCGTTTAGCTTTATGCCGTAGCAAATTCTGAAAAGCCGCGAGGTCGTTTTGTTCCCGGCCACACTGCGCGCTGGCACACCGGAGGAGTTGAAATCACGGCTGCCGAGGATGACCTTATCGCCATCTTCAAGCATCTTTTCACCGCAGGCTATAATGTCGCGCGTCAAGTGCTGCCCATCGCCGTCTATAGTGATAACGCCCTGCACATCGGGAAGCTCAGCCAGAACAAACTCAAACGCTGTCTTGAGCGCGCGGCCCTTGCCGCGATTTACGCTGTGGTGCAGCAGGTTTATGATGCTGTGCTTTTCCCTGGCCTCGGTGAAGAACTTCTGGTGCTCTTCATCGCTGCCGTCGTCTACAACTATAATGTGTTCAAATCCGGCCTCGCACAGCCCGTCTACCACGGACAAAAACTTCTTGTCCGGGTCAAGAGAGGGGAGAATAACCGCTAATGATTTGAGACATGCTTCTTTTTCTTCCATATAATATACTTCTCTCTATACTTCTCTACGTTCCTGTCTGCGTATTTGCCAATTGGCGCTTAAATCTCGGCTTGCCTTATGCGCGTTATACCAGGGACACGGCGCGAATCTCACTGCCGCTGTCAAGCACAAGGATATCGAGATTGTTAGTATCGTGCGACTCGCCGGAACCGCCGGTAACCGAGGTAGTCTCGGTGGTTATGGAGCAGACATAGTAACCCTCGCCAATGTTGATTGCCTTGTTAAAGGTGTAAGAGTCGAGGGAGAAGCTGTTAGTGTGCGCCCATTCGAGACCGTCGAACATCTGGTGGAGACGGGAATCAAGGTCACTTCCGGCAAGAACGTAATTCTGCTGCAGGTTATAGTAGCCATTAACGTAGCCCTTGCCCATTATACCGGAAATATATCTGCTGTAGGGATAGATAAATTCTTCGCAGAAGCTGTCGAGGCGCTCAACCTGCGCGCCCTCGACGGGCTTGATGTACTGCGAGTCGTCCTGCTCGGTGTCAATGGTGTACTCGTTGCCGTCCTCGTCGAAAATGACCGGTGTGAGCTGGCCTATTATCTCATCAAAACGGTAGGTGACCTTGGTGGGCAGACTGGAACTGAGACGGTAGTAGTTTGCGAGGCAGTCAAATTCAATGCCGCTCTCGACTATGTACTCGTCACCCAGCGTGTGACCGTTGAGCTGCACACTGTAGCTCTCAGGAATGGTGACTTCAACCGAGGTGTAAAGCCCGGTGAAGTCAAACTCCTCGCGGCTTACAAGCCAGGGACGCAGGTCAAAGGGCAGATTCAATTCCTTGCCGTAAACCTCAAACTTGGCGTTTTTGCTCTCGTCACGGACAAGGTACACCTTGCCGAAAGTGCTGCCGTTGCAGAGTAGCGCGTAGCAGTTTGCGTTGTTGTCGTCAGAAGTAATCTGGGAATATGTGACTTCGCCGTTCAAAACCTCAAGTAGGGCGGCCTTGCACTCGTCGTCCGTCTGCACAGGGTGCGGCATTGCGGCGATAGTGTCCGCAACTCCGGTGTCAAAGAGATTTTCATTCAGCTCGGCGACATATTTTTCCACAACAGGCTCAGGCATGGACTCCTCATACCGCTCAGCGAAGTCCCATACCGCTTTCAAAGCGAATATTGCGAAGGCTGACAGAGCAATAACGTACAGCAACAGGCACAGCCAGTAGGTAATCTGACCGGTTCTGTCGCGTTTTCTTGATCTTGACATATGAATCTACCTCACAATCATTTAAAAAGGAAAGCTGTGGAGAGGGTGCGGGGGCCTGAACTGCCGGAGCACTTGTTGACATACTGGCCGTCAAAGTACATGCAGGTGGAGGAGCCGCCGTCGAGGTTGATTGCATTGACCGCACCGTGCTCAAGCATGATGCGCTGAAGGTCAGAATAGGGCGCGCCCATGGAGTGAACCTGACGGCCGTCGATGACGAGCATGAGCACCGCGCCGTCAGCGCGCTGACCGATACATGTGCGCGGGTTGACGCCGCTGTCAATGATGCTCAGCGGCTCGCCGTTCATGATGAGTATGGGGCCGAAGGATGCGCCGTTTAGAATGCCATTGTTGCTGGCCGACCAGTCGTCGTAATAGCCAACGTACATAAGGCCGTCAGCGTTAAAACCGACAAACATGCTGATTTCGTTGGATCTTGATACAACCTCACCGTTGAGTATGGTCAGGCCCTCAGGCAGGCCGCCGGAACCGGTGCCGCCCTCATCATTGAAGCCGCCCGCGTTTATGCCGCCGAGCGCGTCATATTTTTCAACCATCTGC
>CAUABY010000054.1 GCA_958427375.1 uncultured Eubacteriales bacterium | reverse complement strand
AAATAATCAAGGCCGCCGCTGGCCATATATGCGGCAGAAGGAGAAAATATGGGAATCGTTATAATCATTTTAATTCTGTTAGCGGCCGGAATTTTAATACGCAACATCCGCGTCGTGCAGCAGGCCAAGGCCTATGTTGTCGAGCGGCTGGGCGCGTATAAGACCACTTGGAATGTCGGCATTCACATCAAGGTGCCCTTTATTGAGCGCGTGGCAAAGATTGTCTCGCTCAAGGAGCAGGTCGCGGACTTTCCGCCCCAGCCCGTTATCACCAAGGACAACGTCACCATGCAGATAGATACCGTTGTCTATTTCCAGATTACAGACCCCAAGCTCTACACTTACGGTATTGAGCAGCCCATGCTGGCGATTGAAAATCTCTCCGCAACCACCCTGCGTAATATCATTGGCGATCTGGAGCTCGACCAGTGCCTGACGAGCCGCGACATCATCAACTCCAAGATGCGCAATATCCTCGATGAGGCGACTGATCCCTGGGGTATCAAGGTCAACCGCGTTGAGCTGAAGAACATTCTCCCGCCGAAGGAGATTCAGAACGCCATGGAGAAACAGATGAAGGCCGAGCGTGAACGCCGCGAGGCCATACTCCGTGCCGAGGGCGAGAAGCGCGCCGCGATTCTTGAGGCCGAGGGCGAGAAGGAATCCGCCATCCTCCGTGCCGACGCGAAAAAGCAGCAGCAGATTCTTGAAGCCGAAGGTAAGGCAGAGGCCATCTTAAAGGTGCAGAGCGCCACGGCTGACGGTATCAAGCTCATCAACGCCGCCATGCCCAGCGACGCTGTCATCCGCCTCAAGGCGCTTGAGGCCTTTGCCGCCGCCGCGGACGGCAAGGCGACCAAGATAATCATACCCAGTGAGATTCAGGGCGCGGCCGGTCTCGCCGAGGGAATCATCCAGTCGGTCAAGAACGTGTGAGCCTGAAAATATGAAATTTTTCTTTTTCAACCCCTCCATCAAAAATCATGGATTTTTGCCACCTCCCCCTACACAGGGGAGACTTTGGATGATTCTATGACAATCTACCGGCGGCAAAACTGCCGCCGGTTTTATAATGAGTATTATAATAAACACAAGAGCAGAATGGAGATTGTTATGAGTAAAACAGCACTGGACTTCATAGAGAGACACGGCATGTCGCCCGCGTTAATCGACCCCGCGGAGTTTGCCGGGAAAATGCGCGCAGATATGGAGCGCGGCCTATGCGGTGAGCCAAGCTCAATGCCGATGATACCCACCTACATAAAGGACGGCGGGGAGATTGAAAAGGGCGTGCCCGTCGTTGTCATTGACGCGGGCGGCACTAATTTCAGAAGCGGCCTTATCACCTTCACCGACGGCGGGCACACGATTGAGCGCGTGACAAAGAAGAAAATGCCCGGTACGGACAAGCCAGTCAGCTGGGATGAGTTCATCGCCTTCACAGCCGACAATATCCAGCCGCTTTTGGAACGCGCGGAGCTCATCGGCTTCTGCTTTTCCTATAATGCCGATATTACCCCGGAAATAGACGGCCGCGTCAACCGCATAGATAAAGAGGTCGTTGTCACCGGCTCCGCCGGGAAGCTCGTCGGCAAATCGCTCATAGCAGAGCTTGAGCGGCGCGGCATCATGGGCAAGCGCGTGTTTGTGCTCAATGATACTGTGGCCGCGCTGCTCGGCGCGTCCAGCGGCATGGATAAAAGCGCCTACAGCGGCTTCATCGGCCAGATTTCCGGCACGGGCACCAATACCTGCTGTGCCCTGCCATACAGCCGCATCAAAAAGCTCAGCCGTGACAGTGAGGAGAGCATCCTTGTAAACCTTGAATCCGGCATGTATGACGGCCTGCCCTGCGGCGATTTTGACCGCATATTGGAGCGGGATAGCATCATCCCCGGCGAGAAGTACATGGAAAAGCTCACCGCCGGTGTGTATCTGGGCGAGCTGGGCAAGCTGATGCTTGCCGCGGCGGCGGATGAGGGCCTGCTCTCCGCGGGCTCCGCGGCTAAGGTGCGCGAGCTGGGCAAGATAGACGCGTCGTTCATTGACGCGTGGGCAAGCGGTGAAAAGCTCGACCTCGTATCCGATAACGCTGCCGATGCGGACTTCGCCAAGACCGTCAGCCTCGCGCTCTTTGAGCGCTCCGCGCGCTGCATGTGTGCAAATCTCGCGGCAATCATGCTGCTGACCGGCGCGGGCGACAGCGCGGATAAGCCAGTCTGCGTCTGCGCGGAGGGCTCGCTCGTTGACAGGAGCCGCTGGTTCAGACCCATGCTTGAGGGCTTTTTGCGCGAGTACGCGGAGAAAAAGCTCGGCAAACACGCGGTGCTTCGCGTCGGCAGTGAGACAACGCTCCCCGGCAGCGCGGCGGCGGCACTGCTCAACAGATAAATTCAATAATCAATAATATAGCAGAGGCATACAATGAAAATAAGTATACTCAACGATGACTTTTTCAATTACGGTGACTTGAGCTGGGCGGAGCTTGAAAAGTTAGGCGAGCTTGAAATCCACCGTGGGCGCACAACCGACCTGTCGGAGCTTATCCGCCGCGTGGGTGACGCGGAAATCATCATCTCCGACCTGCCCGACATGCCGCATGGCCTGATAGGCGCCTGCCCCAGCATAAAATACATCTCCCTCACCGCCACGGGCTATGACAGCGTGGAGACGGAGCTTGCGCGCTCGCGCGGCATCCCGGTGTCAAACGTGCCGAGCTATGGCACGGCCTCGGTTGCGCAGTACGCAGTCTCGCTGTTGCTTGAAATCTGTGGGCACGTCGCCTACTATTCCGAACGTGTACACAGCGGAAAGTGGTACGCTGAGGCTGCCGACGTGGGTGAGCGGCGCAAGCTCATCGAGCTTGACGGCAAGACCATGGGCATCGTCGGCTTTGGCAGGATAGGTCAGCGCGTCGGCGCGATAGCCAAGGCCATGGGGATGGAGGTCATTGCCTATAACCGCAGCCGCAGTGAAGAGGGGGCAAAGATAGCCGAGTATGTCAGCCTTGATGAGCTCTATGCCCGCGCGGATGTCATATCCCTCCATGCCCCGGCGACGGCGGCCACCGCCGGCATGATAAATGCCGAGAGCATCGCCAAGATGAAAGACGGCGTTATAATCATCAATAACGGGCGCGGCGCGCTCATCCGCTCGGCGGATCTCGCCGAGGCACTCAGGAGCGGCAAGGTGTACGCCGCCGGGCTTGATGTTTTGGAGCAGGAGCCGCTCTCCCCGGATGAGCCGCTTCTCAAAGCGCCGCACTGCTATATCACCCCGCATCTCAGCTGGCTGCCGAAGGAGAGCCGCCAGCGCATAGTTGACTGCACTGTGGAGAATGTCCGCGCGTTTATAAACGGCGCGCCGCAGAACGTGGTCAACTGATACGCCCCATAAAATAACGCCTTGAAAAAAATATCCGCATAGCCTGAATACCGGTGCCCCGGTCGTCAGACTATGCGGTTTTTATTCTGCCTTGTACCTGCCGCTGTGGCTGACGCGGCCGCCGCAGGGCGGACGCGTCATTGCGTATAGAGCGGGAGTGTCAGCCGTACTGCTCCGCCATGTAAATGCTCAGCCTGCCCTGAATCTGCTGTGCGGCCTCCTCCGCGCTCCATTTGCCGCCAAGATACGCGTTTATGGCCTCCTCCATCACAGCCATCACGGCCCCGTCCGTGCATACGATTTTGCCGGTGCCATACACCAGCTCGCGCAGGGCGTCCGCGTCCGCCTGATTGAAAGGCTCGAAGGGCAGGTTCTCCTCGCTCCTGTCGCGGCGCAGCTCGTTTTCCACCGCCCGCTCAAAGCTCTTTTTCATAACGGGTATGCCTTTTATAAGTGACGGCTGCTCCGCGCCGAGCATGAGTGTGCGCATAAAGCGCCACGCGCCCTGCTGATTTTGGCCGGAGGCCATCATGCCGAGGCTTGTCGGCACACCGTCCGTGTACATATAAAGCTCGTCACACAGGCTGCCGATGCCGCCAAAGGCTCCCGGCCTGCCAAGCTCCATAAAGTACGTACCGCTCCCGCTCGCGCCGGGGAAGCCCACGACCGCGCAGTCACCGCGCAGGATGTTCCTTGTGCGAAAGCCCAAGTCCGAGGCAAGGTCATAGCTGATGTTGAAGATATACGCGCCGGGGGTGAATTCGGATTTCATGCTTGTAAGTGTTTTTAAGAATGTGAGCCACTCGGCAAAACGCGCGTCATCAAAGTGTGCTTCGGCGCGGTCCCTGTCCATAAATTCCGCCGTGGCCCCCCAGGAGAAGAGCTTTATCAGCTCTTTTTCCCTGCCCGGTGTTCTCAAATCCGGGTACTGCGCCATGAGCTTTTCAATCCTGTCCGCCGTCCATGCTTCCTGTCCCACAGTCTCCGGGAGGATGTGCATAGTCCATCTGTTGGCTGATGTGAAGTCCGCAGGCTCTCCCTCCATAAACTCCTTGTGGGTGTACATGGTGAGCATGGTGTATCTGTCAGTGTACTCATAGAGCCCGCCGTCCCGCAGCATGCTCTCAAAGAGGCTTTGAATAAAGTCATCACGGCTGATGCTGGGGTCAGCGTCAATGTAGGGCAAAAGGTCAGTGAACATCTGCCCTTTCACGGCCCCGTCGGGCAAAAGGCTGGTGTCCAAAATATCAATATCATTCCCTGTGCTCAGCTCAATCAAAATCCTGTCGCGCTCGGCCTCGCTGTGGTAGATGTACGGCTTTATCTCCACGCGGTATTCAACGTCGGAGTTATTAAAGCGGATGATTGCGTCCATCAAAGCGTCAGTACAGGTGTAGGAGGAGTTTGAAAATTGATACTCCTCGGCTGAGGCGTCGCCCAGACAGGCCAAGGTCAGTGTTTTCTTCATCGGCACCTCGCCCTTTGATATTTTCGTTATCCTGTCGGTCAGGTGAAAAATATCCCCCTTGGAGTTTTCAAGCCCCTGCCAGCCGTATAGGCGGCTGTAGCTCAGGGCTGTGTCCATCCACGAGAAAACCTCGCTGTACGTGCCGGAAGCGAAGTCAACGCTGTATAATACGCTGTCTTTCGTGGTTAAAAAGCTGCCAAGACTGCTGCAATATACGGACTGGTCGATTATCTCGCCGCAGGGTACGCCGTATTGCAGAGCGGCGGTATCAAGCTCGGCAAGGCCGTTTTCGGTTTGCAGGTAGAGCCTGCCGCCAATTTTAGCGTGAAGCCCCGTGCCCTGAATTGTGAGCTCAGACGTCCCGATTATATTGGCAGTGGAATCTATCAAAACTGTGCTCTCCCCGCTGCTCAGAAGCGCGCGGCCCGCGTCGAGCGCAATCAGCGCCATGAAATACGGGCTGCCCTCATGCCAAAACTCCACCGGGGCCCAGACCTGCGCGCCGGAGGCAAGGTCAATGTGCAAAAGGTAATAGCCAAGCTCGCGCGTATAATCATTGCGGCGGCTCTCCTCCTCGGTTCTGTTCTCCCTGAAAAGAATCCAGACGGAGTTCTCCGCCGCGGAAATCAGCCCCGGACTTGGATTGACGGACGCGCCCGTCTCAAGCGGACAGCTGCTCCACTCCTCACTCAGTGTGTCGAAGAGCGCCAGCCGCGCTCCGCCATCCTTGGCGCGGGCAAGGATATAAAAGGTGTCGCCCATAATATCACAGCCGCCCCAGGAATCCACCCAGTCCGGGTTCTCAAGCTCCGTGCTGATAAAGCCGGGCACAGTATCAAAGGACGCAACCGGCGCTATAATCTCAACCGAGTTATCCGCGCCCGCGCCGGAGTTCGGCGGCGCGCCTGCGGGGCTTTCGCCATTGCCAGCGGCGCCGCAGGCGGCCAGATTAAACGCCATGACAATGGCGAGCATGAGGAAAACCGCTTTTTTCATCTGTGTCAGCCTCCTGTTTTGGTGTTGAGCTTGTGTGCATGTGAATTTCCGTTTTTATGCTGTTTAGACGCGGTGCGTTGGGAATATGTTCCGCTAAAATTCGGAAAAACGCGGGAAAATTAAAACCACCGCGCCATAGCGGTGCAGTGGTTTTAATGATATCGTAAAATTATAAGCTCTCCTTGACGATGTTGCGCACCCATACGCCCTTGGAGACGAGGATAATGCCGATGATGCACTTTATCACGTCCAGCGCCTGCACGATGAAGTAGATAGGCACAATCGCCATGGTGGTGAAGTGGGTCAGTATGAAAGCCGCGGAGACGGAGACGACCCAGGAAAAGCAGCTGTCGAAGAGGAAAGTGACAAGCGTCTTGCCGCCGGAGCGAATGGTGAAGTAGGCGCAGTTCGCGCAGCCGAACAGCGGCATGCACAGCGCGCACACGCGGATAAGCTCGGAGGCGAGAGAGCGAATCGCGTCCTCAGTGTTGTAGATGAGCGGGATGAAGGGCGAGCAGATGGCAAGGAAAATACCCATCACAATGCAGCTTGCGACGCTCAGCGTGAGCATGCGCCAAGCCGTGCGCCGCGCGTTTGTAAGCCTGTCCGCGCCAAGCTCCTGCCCGACGATTATCGCCGTGGCGTTGCCCAGCGACAAGAAAGCCTCGTTGAAAATCTGTGACACGGTCGAGCAGATGTTCATCGCCGCGACGACCTGAATACCGCGCACGGAGTAGCATTGCAGCAGCATAGCCATGCTCATGCTCCACATCAGCTCGTTAATAAAGAGCGGCAGAGACTTTGACATGATGCTCTTAGTCAGCGCGCGCGGGATGTGGAAGCCCCTGAACACGCGCTCAAAGAAGGGGAAGCGCCCCTTGCTGTGATGTGCGCCCCAAAGAACAATGCCGAGCTCCACAAAGCGGGAAATTACCGTGGCGATGGCAGCGCCCACAACGCCCAGACGCGGGAAGCCGAGCAGACCAAAGATGAGCAGCGCGTTGAACACAAAGTTTACAATGATGGCGATAATGCTCGCGCGCATGGGCAGCACCGTCTGTCCGCTCTCGCGCAGAGTGCCGGCATAGCACTGTGTGATGGCAAAGGGCACGAGGCCGATGAGCATTATGTGCATGTAGCTGAGCGCGTAGCCGAGCGTCGCCTCAGCCTCGGCGGGGGAAGTATCGGCGGCGATGTACAGGTTTATGAGCTGTGGACCCGCAAAGTACAAAAGCGCCATCGCGCCGAGTGTGATGACCGAGGCGATGATGAGCTTGAAGCGGAAAGCGTAGCGCATGCCGTCCATGTCGCCGCGCCCGTAAAACTGTGCGCCGTAAATGCCCGCGCCCGCCGTGCTGCCCCAGATGGAGAGGTAGTACACGAAGAGAAGCTGGCCGACAATCGCCACGCCGCTCATAGGCAGCGTGCCCACCTGACCGACCATCACGTTATCCAAAAGGCTGACGACGTTTGTGAGCGTATTTTGAATGATTATCGGCAAAACCACGGTCAGCACGCGGCTATAAAAACTGCGCTCGCCGATAACGCACTCGCGCAGTGTGAGTTTTTCTGTTTTTTCCATATAAACACCCTATGTAAAACGATAAGTAACGCGAGTATTATAAACTATTTGCGGGAAAATGCAACACCCAAGTTTGCGCGGCGGGAAAGGCCGGGAAAAGCGCCGTTTCACGCAACGAATAGATGCGTAAAACAGCGCTTTTGCACCTGTATTATTGAGCCGCGAAGCGGAACCCGCCCCGGCTGACGCGCGGCACGTCAGCCCGCCTCGTCATATACTGGGTAAAAGTTTCCATAGAAATTCATGCTGAAAGCCTCGGCCATAATCTGATCCGCGTGCTCGGTGGTGACAACGTCATAATTTATCATGCGCTGCAAGACAACGGTCATGCGGCGGATGGCATAGAAAACGCTGTTGTCAGGAGAATAGATGGACGGCGCGTTGGGCAGACCTGCCAGCATCACAGCCTCGCACTCGCGCAGTTCACCAGGCTCTCTTCCAAAGTAGCCCTGCGCGGCGGCATATATGCCGTAATGGTCGCTGCCGAAATATATGGAGTTGACGTACATCTCAAATATTTCTTCCTTGCTGTAGCACTTTTCAATGGCATGCGCGGCAAAAATTTCCGCAAACTTGCGCTCCATGTGCTTGCGCTGGGTGAAAAGCTCATTTTTCGCTATCTGCTGGGTTATCGTGCTCCCGCCCTCGGCAAAGGACATGGTCTTGATGTCCACCAGTATCGCGCGGCCGATGGCAATGGGGTCAATGCCGTTGTGCGTGTAAAAGCGCCTGTCCTCTGCGGATATGACAGCGTCAATGTAAATCTGCGGCAGCTCGTCATAGTGGACGTAAATACAGCGGTTTTCGATGCTGCTTTTCAGCTCCTCAATAGGCGTGTCAATAATTGCCTCTCTATACATGTGGTAGCCCTTGTAGGTCAGTGTGCCTATCACAATCAGGGCGAGCGCGCACAGAGACAGGAATATCCACAGCAGGACTTTCCATACACGGCGGTGGGTTGAAGATTTGGTTTTCATCCGAAAGCCCCCTTTTCTGCTGCTTTCAGTTTTTTTCATTATACACGCAAAGTCAGAATAAGTCAAAAGTATATACACAAGTTAATCCACAGTTCATAATTTGTGCGAGACGTATTGAAAAATGAGCCCTAAATCTGATATAATAAATTGATTTTGTTTATCCGCGCGCGGGCAGGGGAGGAACTTATGGATAAAAAGCGTATTCTGCTCATCACCACCGGCGGCACTATCATGTCTGTCCCCACGGAGCAGGGCTTGCAGCCGGGGGCGGATGAGGGCGTGCTTGTGCATTTCCCCGGCAGTGAGGCGTATGATGTGAGCGTGTATTCGCTTATGACGCTCGACTCGTCCAATATCCAGCCTGAAGAGTGGGCGCTCATCGCCGCGGCCATATACGAAAAGCGCGGCGGATATGACGGCGTTGTCATAACCCACGGCACGGACACTATGGCCTATACCGCCTCCGCGCTGACCTTTATGCTGCCGGGCATAGACCGCCCGGTCGTGCTCACGGGCAGCCAGCTCCCGATATCCAATATTCTCAGTGACGCGTACGCGAATCTCCAGTGCGCCTTTGCAATGGCGGCCTCCGGGATAAACGGCGTGTTCATCGCCTTTGACAGGCAGATTTTCCTCGGCTGCCGCGCGGTGAAAGTGCGCACAACGGATTTTCACGCCTTTGAAAGCGTTAACTTCCCGCCCGTCGCCGAGATTAATTCCCACGGCCTTGCCATAAGCGGCGCGTATAAGCCGGAGACGGGGCAAAAGTGCGCGCTTAGAAACGGCGTCAGCAGTCATGTCGCGCTTATGAAGCTCATCCCCGGCGTCGAGCCGCGGCTCTTCTCCGCCTTTGCGGACGCGGGCTGTCAGGGGCTTGTGATTGAGGCTTTCGGCTCCGGCGGAATAAACTTTTTACGGCGTGACATAGTGGCGGAGATACGAAAGCTCGTGGCGCGCGGAGTTATAGTTGTCATTTGCAGCCAGTGCCTCTATGAGGCCACGGATATGACCGTGTATGAGGTCGGCCGCCGCGCGCTTGAGTGCGGCGCTGTCCCCGCGGGAGATATGACCACCGAGGCCGCCGTGACAAAGCTTATGTGGCTGCTGGAGCAGGGGATGAGCCGTGACGAGGTGACCGCGCTCTTGCGTGAAAATCTCCACGGCGAGATAAGCACCTGAGCGCCGCGTCCGCGTCGCGCGTGCCCTGCGCCCTCAAATCTGAACCTCACCGGCTGTGCCGGAAAAAATATAATTGGAGGAAAACAACAAGTGGAAGAAAAAGTGGAAAAAGGAAATGCAAAAGCCCTGCTGCCGATAGGCGTGTTTTTGGTGCTGTATCTGGGGCTTGGCATAGTGTTTGAGTATGTGCTGAAAATTGAGATGGGTTTTTACTCCATCCCCATTGTCGTCATATTCCTCATAGCGCTGCTGGTGGCCTGCCTCCAGAACAAGGCGCTGAGCTTTGATGATAAGCTTTTGCTCATGGGTCGCGGCATCGGCGATAAAAACATTGTCACCATGATACTTATCTTCATGGCGGCGGGTATCTTTGTCGGTGTTGTCGGCCGCAGCAGCGCACAGAGCGTGGCCTACTTCATTCTCTCGATAATCCCGGCGAAGTACGCCGTGGCGGCGCTTTTCATCATCAGCTGCTTTGTCGCAACGGCCATGGGTACATCCGTCGGCACCATCACGCTCATCACTCCCATCGGCGTGGAGCTTGCGCTCAGCGCGGGAGCGTCCGTGCCGCTGTGCATAGCCACTGTCATGGGCGGCGCTATGTTTGGCGATAACCTCTCCTTTATCTCCGATACCACCATTGCCGCCTGCAACGGTCAGGGCTGTGAGATGAAGGACAAGTTCCGCGAGAATTTCAAAATTGCGCTTCCCGCCGCAATCGCAACGCTCGTTATCATCATTGTCATGTCGCTGAGAAGCGGCATCGACAGCGTCTCCATTCAGGAGTATAACCTCATCCAGATTATACCGTACCTGCTCGTGCTCATCGGCGGCATCATCGGTATCAACGTCTTTGTGGTGCTGCTTGTCGGCATCCTCTCCGGCTCTATAATCATGCTCGCAACCGGCGCAACCGCGGCAACCGACCTGCTCGCCAACATGGGCAGCGGCGCGGCCGGCATGTTTGAGACCACCATGGTCGCAATCCTCGTCTCCGCCATCTGCGCGCTCATCAATGAGTACGGCGGCTTTACCGCGCTCTTGTACGGCATCCGCAAGGCTTTCAAAGGCAAGAAGATGGGTCAGCTCGGCATGGGGCTGCTCGTCGGCGCGATGGATATTGCAACGGCCAATAACACCGTCGCCATCGTCATGGCAAACCCGATAGCAGCCGAGATG
>CAUABY010000053.1 GCA_958427375.1 uncultured Eubacteriales bacterium | reverse complement strand
CGCTTATTTTGCTCACATTATAGCAGATTAGAAATAAAAAGTACAGTATCTTTAACAGACATTTCACCCAAATTGTCTAAATTTTTTCTTTCAGCCATTTTGACTTTTTTCCTTTTTTATTGTCCTTGCTGAATTGAAATGCTTAGGTTATAATATAAAATAACTTGAGAAATCAGCATGCGAGGTCAGTTTAATGGATGATGAAAAAATCAGTTCTCCGGCGGAGGACAGTACGGCTGTTGTCAAGGAGAAAAAACGTATTCCCGTGATGCGGCTATTTATTTCGTTTTTAGCAGGACTTGCGGCGCTGGCTGTATTCTGGGGCGTGTACTTTTTTATTCAAAGCCGCGCGGTGCCTGAAATGGCGGATTATGCCGGAGACTATACTCTGGTCAGCGCGCGGAGCGGCGAAACGACTATAGATAAGGCAGATTCGGCGGGGCTTTTTTCACTAACGCTGGCGGCGGACGGAAAATGCAGGCTCTATGCGGCGGAAAAAAGCTATGCCGGGCACTGGACTCTCTGCGGTGAGAGCGTTAGCATAAAGTGCGCGGGTTTGGAGCTTGGCGGCGTGATATCAGATACCTCGCTTCGGCTGAATAATGTACTTGCAGGCGGATTATATATTGAGCTTGACAGAATATCAGGGAGCGCGGAAGAAGCCGCCGCTCCCCTATCTGGTACATATGAACTGACGAGTGTTGAAAGCGGCGAAACAGTCTACAGCTCCGCGACTGTCACCGCGGCGGGATATGATGCCTGCTATATCAAATTATCTTCTGAAGGTACTGGCGAGGCGCTGTTATTTGACTCGGATGCGCGGGAAATCAGCTGTACGGAGGATTATATAGTATATAAAGGCATGGCACTGCCTTTCACGAAATCAGGCTCCACGCTTAAATTGAGTTATCAGGGCGGGATAACACTGATATTCGATGCTAAAATCTGTTGAGAGGCTTTAAAGGCGTTTAATTGAAAATCAGTATGAAAATATGCTATGATGCACGAAAATCGGCGGCCCGATTATGGGCCGCCGATTTGTTGTGCAATTAAAAGCCCGATTTACAGCCTGTCAACCTCATCAAGCCAGATTTTTGCCGCCGCGTCGGAGGGCATACGCCAATCTCCGCGCGGGGAGAGAGACACCGTACCGACCTTCGGGCCGTCGGGCAGGCAGGAGCGCTTGAACTGCTGTGCAAAGAAGCGTTGCAGGAATGTGCGCAGCCACTTGAGAATGGTTTCCCGGCTGTAGCTGCCGTCAAAGGCGTATTCGGTGAGGTGGAAAATCCGCTCAGGTGAAGAGCCAGTGCGAAGCATGTGGTAGAGGAAAAAGTCATGCAGCTCATATGGGCCGACAAGATCCTCAGTCTTTTGCGATATCTCGCCGTCTTTTGCCGGGAGAAGCTCCGGAGAGACGGGCGTATTGAGAATATCGGCAAGCACCGCAGCGGTTTTCTCGTCGCAGTTTGCCATCTCATGCGCGACGATATAACGAACAAGCGTCTTGGGAACGGAGGCGTTGACCCCGTACATTGACATGTGGTCGCCGTTGAAGGTAGCCCAGCCGAGCGCAAGCTCAGACAAATCGCCCGTGCCGACAACAATTCCGCCAAGCTCATTGGCAATGTCCATAAGCACCTGTGTGCGCTCTCTGGCCTGCGAGTTTTCATAAGTGACATCGGTCACGCTCTCATCGTGCCCGATATCGACAAAGTGCTGGCGCACGGAGGCACTGATATTGACCGAGCGGAAGCTCACATTCAGGTATTCGCAGAGCTTTTCCGCATTACTGCGCGTACGCGCGGTAGTGCCGAAGCAGGGCATGGTGACAGCTACAATATCCTCACGCGGGCGGCCGAGCATATCCATAGCGCGAACCATGACCAAAAGCGCAAGCGTGCTGTCAAGTCCGCCGGAGATGCCCAGTACGAGCTTCTTGCAGTTTATATGCTCAATACGCCGCATCAGCCCCTCGGACTGTATGCGAAGGATAGCCTCCGCGCGCTCACCGAGCTCATCCCGGTCGGCGGGGACAAAGGGCATGCGCGGGATATAGCGCGTAAGCTCCGTAACACGCGGCTCCTGACTGAAATATATGCGGCGGCACTGCGGCGCTTTGCTTGTATCAAAGGTGGTGTCAAGCTGGCGCGCGCTTCTGAGCTTGAAAATATCAATTTCCGTGCTGATAATGCCCTCGGCCTCAAAGGGCAGCTTCTCACTGAGCTTCGCGCCGTTTTCATAAATCATGCTGTGGCCGGAGAAAACCATGTCCTGCGTGGACTCGCCGCGCCCGGAATTTGCATAAATGTAGCCGCAGATGAGCCGCGACGAGGTAGAGGCTGCAAGAAGCCGCCGGTACGAATCCTTGCCAATAAGCTCATTAGAGGCGGAGAGATTGCCGATAACGGTTGCCCCGGCGAGGCAAAGCGCGGTGGATTCCGGCACGGGTGACCACAAATCCTCGCAGATTTCAAAGCCGAGGACAAAGTCCTCCATCTCGCGGCAGCAAAACAGCAGCCCGCGGCCAAATGGCACGCGCTCACCGCCGAGCTCTATTTCAGCACCGCCCGTGTAGTCCTCGCCGGAGGTGAACTGGCGCTTTTCATAGAACTCGCTGTAGTTCGGGAGAGACACTTTCGGCACCAAACCGAGAATTCGCCCGTCGTGCAAAATGGCGGCGCAGTTATAAAGCTTGCTCTGTACACGCATGGGCACGCCGACAGCGAGCACACAGCGCGCGCCGCGGGTATAATCGCGCAGGGCTGTGAGCGCCTCACGCGAGGCAGCGAGCAGCTTATCCGAGTAGAACAAATCACCACAGGTATACGCGGACAGGAACAGCTCAGGCAGAACAAGCACGTTTGTACCCATAGCCTCAGCCTTATCAAAGCAGGACTTGGCCTGCTCAAGATTGAACAGTGTATCGCCGACGCGCAGTTTCGGGCTTGCCGCCGCGACCTTTATAAAACCGTATTTCAACTTATGTGATCCTCCGTGAATCATTTGGAAATATCAGCTCCGACAAAGGTGGATACTAATAATTCATTTAATATTTTATCATATTCTATAAAAAGCACAACAATTTATTTTAAGCAATTTTATTTTTTTCGGCACAGGGCTAAATTCTTGATATAGCGCTTGTGTTCTGCTATAATATCAAATAAAAGTATGTATTTTTTGTAAAAAGCCGACTGCGGATGATGAAATCTATTCACTGTGGCTTTGGAGGGTCTTTTATATGGCTTTATCCGCAAAATTAGTTCGTTCACAACTTAATTTCTTCAAGCCTTTTGTTGTCGGCTGCTCACTTGAAGTGACACGCAAGGGTCAGGACAAGCTCGGCGAGCTGATGGAGGCTATGCACTACCACAATGTCATTGTCAGTGAGCACCCGTTTGAAAACTTTGAGGGCGCGTGGGTCATGCCAAAGGACGAGCGGCGCTCTGGTGTGGTGCTTTACCTCCACGGCGGCGGCTATACCTGCGGTGACATTGAGTATGCCAAGGGTTTTGCATCTACGCTTGCCGTCGAGTGCGGCGTTCGCGTTTTCTGCGCGGCTTACCGCCTTGCGCCGGAAAATCCCTATCCCGCCGCCGTGGACGATGTGGAGACCGCGTATAACTATGTGCTATCAAAGGGCTACACTCCGGGGCAGATCTGCCTCTGTGGTGAGAGCGCGGGCGGCGGGCTGATATACGCGCTCTGCCTGCGGCTGAAGGCGAAGGCTCAGGCGCTCCCCTGCGGCCTTATTGCAATTTCTCCATGGACAGACCTCACAGCGTCCGGGAATAGTTATGAGATAAACCGCGACAACGACCCCTCGCTCACCGAGGAGCTTTTGGAGTTTTACGCCAGGTGCTATACCGATGACCTGACGAACCCGGAAGTGTCACCTCTTTTCGGCGAGCTTGGCGGGCTGCCGCCGTCGCTGATTTTTGTCGGCGGGGACGAAATTCTTTTGGACGACTCGCGCCGGCTGCACGAAAAGCTTTTGAAGAGCGGCTGTAAGAGCAAGCTGATTGTTGCGCCTGAGCGCTGGCACGCCTATGTGCTGTACATGCTCAAGGAGAACATGTCAGACTTTGAGGCGATGAATCAGTTCTTGACGCGCGTAATGGCTACCGAGCAGAAGCTAAGATGGATGCGATTGGACAATGCGGCAAAAATCTACCCTGCCGCACTACGCAAAAATTGGAGCAATGTGTTTCGCCTATCCGCAACGCTTTCAGAGCCTGTGGACAGGGACGTGCTGCGCGCGGCGCTGGATGTGACGATAAGGCGCTTTCCGTCCATAGGCGTCCGGCTGAGAAAGGGCATATTTTGGTTTTATCTTGAACGCATCCCCAAACTGCCGGAGTTTAGCGAGGAGCACAGCTATCCGCTTGCCCATATGTCATACGCGGATATAAAAAAGTGTGCTTTCCGCGTGATAGTGTATGAAAACCGCATTGCGATTGAAATATTTCACGCGCTTACAGACGGCACAGGCGCAATGATTTTCCTGAAAACGCTGCTTGCCGAGTACATCTTGCGAAAGTATGAGCTTACAGTGCCGAATACTGACGGCGTACTATGCCGATTGAACGAGCCGACGCCGGAAGAACTGGAGGACAGCTTCCTGAAAAACGCGGGAGCGGTCAGTGCGAGCAGACGAGAGACAAAGGCATATATGCTCAAAGGCGAGAAAGAGCCGGACGGTTTTGTTCATTTAACGACCTTTATGCTGGACGCTGCGGAGGTCAAAGAGAAGGCGCATGAGTACTCCACAACCGTGACGGAGTTTTTGACCGCGGCCATGATGCAGGCCATACTTCGCCTGCAGGCGGAGAAAGTGCCGCGCCGCTCCCGGCGCAAGCCGGTAAAAGTACTGGTGCCGGTTAATCTGCGCAAGCTCTTTCCCAGCCAGACAATGAGAAACTTTGCCCTGTTCATCACTCCTGAGCTTGACCCCAAGCTCGGTGACTACAGTTTTGAGGAAATATGCAGCAATGTTCACCACCGCATGGGTATAGAGAATAACGCAAAGCACATGAGCATGAAAATTGCCTCCAATGTAAACAGCGAAAAATCGCCGATTTTGAAGGTTATGCCGCTGTTCATAAAAAATGCCGCGATGAAGGCTGTTTTTGACAGAGTCGGCGAGCGAACATCGTGCCTGTGCATGTCAAACCTCGGCCTTGTCAAGCTGCCGGAGATAATGCAGAAATATATTACACGCATGGACTTTATAATTGGTGTGCCGTCCTGCAGTGCGTATAACTGCTCTGTGCTCTCGTATAACGGTACAACTTATATTAATCTCATACGGAACACTATTGAGGCAGAGCTTGAACTGCATTTCTATAAGGTGCTGCGCAAGCTCGGTATCCATGTAAAAGTTGAGAGCAATCAGCGCTGAGAAAGGATGAATTTAAGTGTATTGTATTAAATGCGGTGTAGAACTTGCTGACAGCGAAAAAAGCTGCCCTCTGTGCGGCACGGTGGTATTCAATCCGGAGCTCAGCCGCCCGGACGGTAAGCCGACATATCCGCGCGAGCACGATGCAGGGCAGAAAAACGTCAGGCGCACAGGTGTGCTTTTTGTGATTACGATGCTCTTCCTCCTGCCGATTGCGACGGTTTTTCTGTGCGACTGGACGATGAATTTACGCGTGGTCTGGTCTGGCTATGTAATAGGCGCGGTGATTTTGCTCTATGTGCTCGTCGTGCTGCCGCTATGGTTTCACGCGCCTAATCCTGTCATCTTTATCCCTGCGGATTTCGCGGCGGCTGCATTATATCTGCTGTACATCAGCCTCCACACCGGCGGGCACTGGTTTTTGTCCTTTGCCCTGCCTGTTGTGGGCGGCGCTGCTATAATAGTGACAGCAGCGGCCGCACTGTTAAAATACCTGCGGCGCGGCTATCTCTTCATCTTCGGCGGGGCGCTCATCCTGAGCGGCGCCTACAACGTACTGATTGAGTTTCTGCTAAATGTTACCTTCAAGCTGCACGAGCACTTGATCTGGTCGTTCTACCCGCTGTGCGTCTGTGTTATCCTTGGTGTGACGCTGATTGTGATAGGATGCAGCGGAACACTCCGTGAGTCACTGCACAAGAAATTCTTCATCTGACAACAGCTGTGAACATTTATCAAATGCCTCTGAACCTAAATTTTTGATGTTCAGGGGCATTTTCAGTTTTTTAATTAAGTTTGTATTAACTTTCTTTAAACTTATTTCCAAGTTGACAAACAGTTTACATTTTGAGATTAGTATTCAGGCATAAGAAAAAATGGAGCATAGCTCGGAGGGCAATATGAACGAAATAAAAAAACCGAATAAAAAGCCGCTTTTGTACTATGCGGCAATCGCGTTTCTGCTGCTGATGATTTTCAATATTTTTGCCACACCCGCAATTTTCAGGGCACAGGTGAAAGAGGTTGACTATGGCACATTTATGAAAATGACCGAGGACAAGGACATCGGCCTTGTAGAGGTTAACAGCCGCGAAATTGTGTTTACGGACAAGGCGCAGGAGAATTTTTATAAGACCGGTGTAATGAACGACCCTGAGCTGACCTCCCGCCTGTATTCGGCCGGGGCAGAGTTTTCGCAGGAGATTGTTGAACAGACATCTCCCCTGCTTATCTTCCTGCTCACATGGGTGCTGCCCATTTTATTATTCGTATGGATTGGCGGTATCTTCTCAAGGCAGCTGACCAAAAAGGCCGGTGGCGCTAACTCCATGATGTTCAATATGGGCGGCCGTTCCAACGCGAAAATGTATGTCAAATCCGCGGACGGTATTAAGTTTGATGACGTTGCCGGTGAGGAAGAGGCTAAAGAAAACCTCGCCGAGATAGTTGATTATCTGCATAACCCGGACAAGTACAAAGAAGTCGGCGCTAACATGCCCAAGGGTGTGCTGCTCGTCGGCCCTCCGGGTACTGGTAAGACAATGCTTGCAAAAGCTGTTGCCGGTGAGGCAAATGTCCCTTTCTTCTCCATGTCCGGCTCTGAGTTTGTTGAGATGTTCGTCGGCATGGGCGCGAGCAAAGTCCGTGACCTTTTCAAGCAGGCAAAGGAGAAAGCACCCTGCATAGTATTTATTGACGAGATAGACGCGATTGGCAAAAAGCGCCAAGGCAATATGAGCGGCAACGACGAGCGCGAGCAGACGCTGAACCAGCTTCTCACGGAGATGGACGGATTTGAGGGCAATAACGGCGTTATTATCCTCGCCGCGACAAACCAGCCGGATTCTCTTGACCCGGCGCTTACCCGCCCCGGTCGTTTTGACCGCCGTGTGCCCGTCGAACTTCCCGATTTGAAAGGCCGCGAGGAAATCCTCAGGGTACACGCGAAGAAAACCAGATTGGACGAGGGTGTTGACTTCAACAAAATTGCGCGTATGGCCTCCGGCGCTTCCGGCGCGGAGCTTGCAAACATCGTGAATGAGGCCGCCCTGCGCGCCGTTCGCAGCGGGCGCAAGCTTGTGACGCAGGCAGATTTTGAAGAGAGCATTGAGGTTGTAATTGCCGGGTATCAGAAGAAAAACGCCATCCTCACCGACCACGAGAAGAAGATAGTGGCTTACCACGAGGTTGGACACGCCCTTGTCGCCGCCATGCAGTCACACTCCGCACCGGTGCAGAAAATCACCATTGTTCCGCGCACATCCGGCGCGCTTGGCTACACCATGCAGGTTGAGGACGGCAACCACTACCTTATGACAAAGGAAGAGCTTGAGAATAAGATTGCCACCTTCACCGGCGGCCGCGCGGCTGAGGAGCTTGTTTTCAACGCTGTCACGACCGGGGCATCCAACGACATTGAGCAGGCCACAAAGCTTGCCCGCGCAATGATAACGCGCTACGGCATGAGCAGCGAGTTTGATATGGTTGCATTGGAGGTCGTGCAAAATCAGTACCTCGGCGGTGATATTTCACTCGCCTGTTCTGCCGATACTCAGCGCGAGATTGACGAGAAGGTTGTTGAGCTCGTAAGAAAGCAGCATGAGAAAGCGAAGGAAATTCTGATGAGCAACAGAGAAAAGCTCGACGAGATTGCAAATTACCTCTATGAAAAAGAGACCATTACCGGCGAAGAGTTTATGGACATACTGAATAATAAAACTGATAAGGAGAGAAAATAATGGCAGAAAGGCGCATAGTGTCTGAAAGGATACAAAAACGCAGGTATCAGGAGATACAGCGCGCGTCGCGAGTGATTTTTGAGAGCGAGACAAACATGTCCTCTGCCCCGCAGATAAACGGCAAGCTGCGAAGCTTTGCACTGCGCGTGCCGGAGCAGATTAACGAGTGCAGCGGCATTGTGATAAACGGCAAGCGTATACGTTCGCTGGTGTTTTCAACGGACGTGGCGATAATCCGCAACGTGGACGCGGACGCAGTGTTTGCGGTTTATCCTTACACTCCGCAGCCGATTATTACTGAAATGCTCGTCCACGCGGCGGATATTCCGGTTTTTGCGGGCGTCGGCGGCGGGCTGACAAAGGGACTTCGCGTCATAAACCTCGCCATGTACGCCGAGATGCAGGGCGCGGCGGGCGTTGTTGTAAACGCGCCGACAACAGACAGGGTTGTCCGCGCACTTAATGACACGGTGGATATACCGATTGTTGTGACCGCAGTTAATGCGGAGGGAATAGACGAGAGAATTCACAATGGTGCTTCTATTATAAATGTCGCCGGGGGACGAAAGACGCCTGACATTGTCAAGGAGATACGCGATAAATACCCGGATGTGCCAATAATCGCCAGCGGTGGTGATACGGATGAAAGCGTGCTTGCCACAATCAGGGCCGGGGCAAACGCAATTGTATGGACCCCGCCCAGCAACGGAGAGGTTTTCCGCGCTGTGATGGACGCATACCGCGAAGGAAAAGAGCACCCATAAACGATTACTGAGCCGCGGCAAAACATGCCGCGGCTCAGTAATATCAAAATATTATTATACGCTTGCTTCGGCAAGCTCTTTTTTTATGCTCTTTCCGCTGTTTTGCGGGGTGTAGGTCGGGGCAATATCCATGACGAGCTCGCGGATATTCTCGTCGTTCAGGTATGCGGCCTCCTTAAGCTCGTCGATTCGGCCTAAGAATTCGTCCGCGTCAAAGTCTATAGGGTGGCCGACGAAGATAAGATCGTTCGCCGTTTTCTCCAAGCCCTCCTCGCTCATAAGCTTCTCCTCATAGAGCTTTTCACCCGGACGAAGGCCGGTATACTCTATCTTTATGTCCACATCGGGGCGAAGGCCTGAGAGCTTTATCAGGTTTCGCGCAAGGCTGTCTATCTTGACCGGCGCTCCCATATCAAGCACAAAGATTTCCCCGCCCTTGGCATAAACTCCCGCCTGCAGTACAAGGCTGACGGCCTCAGGCACAGTCATAAAGTAGCGGATGATATCCGGGTGCGTCACAGTGACCGGCCCGCCGTGCGCAATCTGCTTTTTGAATATGGGTACAACAGAACCGTTGCTGCCCAGAACATTGCCGAAACGCACAGCAACAAATTCCGTGGAAGCGCTGTTCGATGCATGGGAAAGTATGTTACCGTGCGTGCTGACGCTTTGTATTCTGCCCGCCTGGCCGAGCTTTACCATCTTGTCAAAGCTCTGCACGACCATTTCACAAAGGCGCTTGGATGCGCCCATTACATTGGTCGGGTTCACGGCCTTGTCAGTGGAGATGAGCACAAAGCGCTTGCAGCCGTGTGTAAGCGCGGCATAGGCGGTTTTGTATGTGCCAATAACATTGTTCTTTATAGACTCGCAGGGGCTGTCCTCCATCAGCGGCACATGCTTGTGCGCCGCCGCGTGAAAGACAACGTCCGGGTGGTATTTTTCAAATACCTGCTCCAAGCGCCTGCTGTCGCGCACGGAGCCGATGAGTGTTACAAGGTCGAGCTGTGGGAATTTTTCAATAAGCTCAAGCTGAATATCGTATGCGTTGTTTTCATAAATATCAAAGATTATGAGCGTTTTGGGGTTGTGCGCGGCAATCTGCCGACACAGCTCACTGCCGATAGAGCCGCCGCCGCCCGTTACCAGCAGCACCTTGCCGCTGATAAAATTGAAAACCTCGCTCAAATCTATCTTTATCGCCTCGCGGCCGAGCAGATCCTCAATTGAAACGTCTTTTATAGAGCCGGAATCGACTATCTGCCCCATCTGCTGGTAAAGAACTGTCACCTGTTTGAGCTCACAGTCCGTCTCACTGCATATGCTCAGCAGTTCCCGCTTTTCCTGCATAGTTGCGCTGGGTATGGCGAGAATGATTTTGTCAATGCGGTACTTCTCAACGTTGGCAAAGATGTCATTTCTGCCGCCTACAACCGGCACACCCTCCATATAGCGCCCCTGTTTGTTGGCATCGTCATCAATTATGCAGCAAATTTTATCACTGCCCTTGTGCGTGCTGTTCAGGTCACGGACTATCATCTGCCCTGCGGCGCCCGCGCCGATAACCATTACATTTTTAATCTCGGCGGAGCTGTCCTTTTTCCTGAAGCTGAGTATTATTCTATATGAATAGCGCACACCAATGGTCAATACAAACTGCACGCCAATACCTATACAGTAATATGTAATCGGCATTCTCGGCATCTGAGTTTCCGTGCCCATAATATGAGTAAGCGCGATTGTGCCGAAAATCTGAAAGACAAATGTAATGGACGTGGCGATAAAAGCCCGGTACATCTCGTGCGCGCCGGCAAAACGCCAGATTGTGTTATAAAGGCGGCAGCGCCAGAAAATAAAAATGCAGAAAACGGCATATATCGGGGCAAAGACCCTCAGCGCGTTGG
>CAUABY010000052.1 GCA_958427375.1 uncultured Eubacteriales bacterium | reverse complement strand
GCGGCCATCTATGGCAGTTACCGGGAGTACATGCCGCAGAGCGAGAAGCTGTACGTTTATGAGCGCGAGTATGAGGGCAGGCGGCTTCTGGTGGTGTGCTCGTTCACAAACGAGCTTGTGCGCTTTGAGATGCCGGAGACGCATCCGCTGGAGCGCGCCACACTGGTGCTTAAAAATTACGAGCACAACTTTGTCATCGCCAACGGCTTTACCACGCGCCCGTATGAGCTGAGAGTATATCTTTTTGATAGCATCGGCAGCGGCGTAGATTTCGTATGAGACGTCTTTTGAAGCATCAACCGAGCATTGCCCGGCTCTTAGATGCTTCAAAAGCTCTGATTAAAATTGAAGATTTTAATCAGAAATGAGTATAAGTGAGTGTATTATATATGGAAAAAATGACTGAAATCTCAGTTAAAGCCTATGCGAAGCTGAATATATCCTTAGACGTGACCGACAAGCGGCCGGACGGCTTTCACAATATGGTCATGGTCATGCAGGAGGTGTCGCTCTGCGACGATATAAATATACGCCTGACAGAGACGGGACATGTGCTCGCGCGCTCGAACATGCACTTTATTCCGGGCGACGCGCGCAACCTGGCCGTGCGCGCGGCTCTGCGCTATCTTGAGGAGATAGGCGAGAGCGGGCAGGGGGCGGAGCTGAACATTGTCAAGCGCATCCCTGTGGGCGCAGGCATGGGCGGCGGCTCGTCGGACGCGGCGGCGGTTCTGCGCGGCTTCAATGAGCTGTACGGCGGCCGGGTAAGCGAGGAGCGCCTTGAGGAGATAGCGGGCGAGGTCGGCTCGGACGTACCCTTCTGCGTGCGCGGCGGAACGGCGCTTGCCAAGGGGCGCGGCGAGATTTTGAGCACCCTGCCTGAGCTGCCGGGCTGCACTTTTGTCATCTGCAAGCCGGAGTTTTCAACATCAACACCGGAGCTATTTAAAAAGCTCGACATGGTGCGACTGCACCGCCACCCGGACACCGCCGGGATTATCGCCGCGCTTGAGAACGGGGATTTGACGCAGATCTGCCGCAGGATGTACAACGTTTTTGAGGACGTGGACGACCGGCGCATGAAAACCATAAGCGAGATTAAAAGCAAGCTCCTTGACCACGGCGCGCTGGGCGCTGTGATGACCGGCACCGGCTCCGCGGTTTTCGGCATCTTTACCGACGAACAGGCCGCCGAGGGCGCGCATGCCGCGCTTGCCGACGACTATCCTTTCAGCTGCTCGGCAAAGCCCGTGCGAAAGCACGCGGAGTAAAAGAAATATTTCGGCCCTGCGCCGGTTTAGAAAATCGAATAGCCGTCTATACTGGATTTGAGCTCATACTAAAACCTGTTAAAAAGCTTTAAGGCCTTAAAGCTTTTTAATTGAAAATAAGTATCAAATCTACATAGGCGGTTATTTTTATGCTGAGATCGAAGAAGAAAATGTTTGAAACGGCGCTGCTCGCCGCGCTCTGCCTCGCGCTGTGCGCGGGCACATGGGCCGAGGGGCGGCAGACGGCGCTGAGTGAAAATTTAGTGCGGCTGCACGTTGTGGCGGCATCTGACGATGAGTATGAGCAGACGCTCAAACTGCGTGTGCGCGACGCGGTGCTTGCCTACCTTGAGCCGGAGCTTGAGGGCGCTGAAAACAGCGCGGCGGCGCGCGAGCTTATCTCCGCGCGGCTTGAGGGTATAGCCCGCGCCGCGTATTCGGCGGCGGAGGGGCGCGGAATAAGTGTGACATTTTCGCAGGAGGACTATCCCACGCGGCAGTATGAGGGCTTTGCCCTGCCCGCAGGTGAGTACGACTCACTGCGCGTTGTCATCGGCGAGGGCGAGGGGCACAACTGGTGGTGTGTGGTGTTCCCCCCGCTGTGTACGGCCTCCGCGTCGGGCGGGGAGCTGCTTGAGGCCATGAACGGCGACGATTACGGCATCATCACCGATGGCGAGGGCTATGAACTGCGTTTTCGCACGCTTGAGCTCTGGGGTGAACTGAAAGCGCTGCTGCACGGGGAGTGATACTTGCGCGGCGCGCTTTGAGCGTGGTATACTGTCTCTATAAACCAAGGCGCGTAAGGCACTGCCTTCCAGCACCGGAAACTGCGGAAGATTGGAGACAGCAAGTATATGAAGCTATGCAACATAAAAGCAAACGGCGCCGTGCATCTTGCCATAGTCACGCCGCGCGGCGTGGTAGACGCGAGCGCCGCCGGGTATGTGCCGGACATGGACGCGGTGATAGCCGGGGCGGACACAGCGCGGCTCGCGGCGATAGCGGCGGACCTGAGCCTGCCGGTGATTGATAAGCCGGAGTACGCCAACGTCATAAACCGCGTCGGCAAAATCGTGTGCGTGGGCATGAACTACAGCGACCACGCCGCGAGCATTGACCTTAAGGGCGGGGAGAAGCCCACGCTCTTTTCAAAGTATGCCGATACCCTCGTCCCCTGCGGCGCGGCTGTGAGCCTGCCGCCGTGGGAGGAGAGCTATGACTATGAGGCGGAGCTTGTCATCGTCATCGGCCGCCGCGCCTGGGGCGTAAGTGAGGCGGAGGCGATGGACTATGTCTTTGGCTACACCTGCGGCAACGATTTCAGCTGCCGCGCCCCGCAAAAGCGCACCAGCCAGTGGCTCTGCGGCAAAACTATGCCGGGCTTCGGCCCCTGCGGGCCCGCCATTGTTACGGCGGACAGCTTTGACCCCGCCGCGGGCAGGCGCATAAAAAGCTATGTCAACGGCATGCTGCGGCAAAACGGCAGCACCGCCGACATGATACACTCCTGCGCGGAGATAATAAGCTATGCCTCGCACTACATGGCGCTTGAACCGGGCGACCTTATCTTCACCGGCACACCCTCCGGCGTGGCGCTGGAAAAGGACAAGAAGCTGCCATGGCTCAAGCCCGGCGACCGCGTGGATGTGGAGATAGAGGATATCGGGGTGCTTACGAACTATATGGTGTGAGAGAAAAGCCTCACGGCTTTGATGGAAAACCGCGTCAAACGAAGTTCGCGCCGTTCCATTTCCGTCGAGGCGACGAAAACTACACTTTGCTCTCTCCGTTTTCCTTTCCAAATCGAACCCGCTTCGCTGGGCTTCGATTTGGTTGAGGACGTACTTTTCCTGATTTAATTTATGATAAGAGAGTTTCGCGCTCTGCAAAGCGCGACCAGGGCCCTGCCTTTGGAAACCGCAAGCTTTGAAAAGCTTGAGCAAACTTTAAAGGGCTGAAAAACTGTGCGGCGCTTAGTAATCGTAAATCCCGCCGCCGATGAATTCGCGCAGGAGGCTGTCAGGTGCGACAAGCTCTTCGCTTATATGGCCGAAGAGCTGTAGTGCGGGCAGCACTGAGCGAAGCTCGTCAAAGCGCTCAATTCCCTCTGGCACGGCGCTGAAAAGCTCGGTCGCCGTGGAGTTGAACACCGCCGGCTCATAGGGCAGTGAGGAGTCAAACTGGAAGTTTGCCTTGTCCTTGAATGGGGAGATGTTCAGCTTCTCGCCGCGGCGGACGTTTGCCCACATCGCCATAGTCTCCGCCGGGTCGGAGCCGCGGAAGAGATGGTCGCGCACCATGCGCCGCACAAGGCGGAACCACGTGCCCTTGAATACGACCTGCCCGCCGAACTCCACGTTGCTGCGCGCTGAGATGTAGAGCTTGAAAGCCTCCGGGTGCTTTTCGGTTATCATATCGTTGAGCGCGTGGATGCCCTCAAAGATGACAACCTCGTCCGCGCCGAGCTTTATGGAGGCGGAGGGCTCCTGTATGCGCATGCGGCGGGAGAACTCGTACTTCGGTACGAAGATGCGCTCACCCCTGGAGAGAAGGTCAAAGTGCTTGTTCATCAGCTTCATGTCGAGGCAGAGCGGGGACTCAAGGTCAATGTCGCCCTCAGGCGTGCGTGGGGCGGTGGCGGGGTTGACGGTGTTGAAATAATTGTCCATGCTGACATAGTGCGTGCCTATGCCGCGGCGGTTGAGCTCGCCCGCAACCTTCATGGCGGTGGTCGTCTTGCCGGAGCCGGACGGCCCGGAGAGCAGCACTATGGGGCTTCGTTTTCTGTTTTCCGCGATGAGCCCGGCGGCGGTCTCCACCTTCTTCTGATAGGCGGCGTCAGATTCTTCAACAAAGCCTCTGGGGTCGGACACCGTTCTGAAATTTATATCTTCAAGCAGATATGCCATTGTTATTCCTCCTTTTCACTGTAAAATTGGCGTATCTTATCTTTTTCCTGACAGGTTTTTTCAATGAGATTTACGTATTCCAGCGGGTACTTGGGCGCGATGAAGCGGATGTTGCGCCCGTCGCCGGGGCGGATGAGCTTGGTCGAGCCGCCGCCGCCCATGGCAAGTATGCTGCAAAGCTCCTCCATTATACATATGTTGTAGAGATTGATTGTGTCGCCTTTTGCCCAGCCGACATTTTCAAAGCCGCCGGACATGAACTTCTGCCGGTAGAGGTAGTACGGCCTGTAGCCCGCCGCGCGCAGGGCGGCGTTTGCGATGCCCAGCATCGCCCCAACCTCCTCCGCCGTCGGTATGGGCGAGCCTTCCAGCGTCAGGCGCGAGCCTTTTTTCAGTGACAGTGTGTGTACCGTGATGTTCTCAGGCGCGAGGGCGAGCACCTTTTCCACCGTGGCGCGAAAGCCCTCTACGCTGTCGGCGGGCAGACCGGCTATAAGGTCCATGTTCACGGCAAAACCGCCGGTTTTCCGTACCTTTTCCAGCGCTGTCACTACCTCGGCGGCCGTATGGCGGCGGCCTATCGCCTCAAGCACCGCGTCGGACATGGTCTGCGGGTTCACGCTTATCCTGTCCGCCCCGTGGCTGTGCAGCACTTCCAGCTTATCCTCGCTTATCGTGTCGGGGCGGCCGGCCTCAACCGTGTACTCGCGCACTGCGCCAAGGTCAAACTCGCGCTCAAGCCGCGTACACAGCTCGTCGAGCTGTGCGGCGCTGAGCGTTGTGGGCGTGCCGCCGCCCATGTACACCGAGATGACGCGAAGCCCCAGCGCGCGAACCTGCTCCGCCGTGGCGGTCAGCTCCTTATACAGCGCGTCGAGGAAGGGCGGGATGAGCTTCATGCTCTTTTCAACCGACTGGCTGACAAAGCTGCAATAGGCACAGCGCGTGGGGCAGAAGGGAATGCCCACGTACAAACACACGTCGCGCGCATCGAGGCTCTCGTCGGCTTTCAGCGTCTCGCGCGAGGCATCAAGGCAGAGCACGGCGCGCTCAGGCGTCACGTCATACTTCTCTATAAACTCGCGCACGGCCTCATCTTCGCTGAGACCGCTCGTAAGAAGCTGGCACAGCAGCTTGCCGGGACGCACGCCGGTCAGCGCGCCCCACGCGGGGCGGGCGATGCCGGAGGCGAGCGCCGCGCGGTACACGGCGGTCTTGAGAATACCCTGGCAGTATCTGTCCGTCAGCAGCTCGTTTTCAGCACGCGCGGCGCGCACGGCGGCGCGGCCATGCCACACCTTTCCCCCGCGATGGAGCGCGCAGGTGGCGGTTATATAAGTTTTACCGCGGCTTAGCCGAAGCTCCATGCGCTCTCCCTCAGGCTTTCCCTCAGGATATTCCGGCCTCTCGTCCGGAAAGAGCGTGAGAAGAATTTGCTCGGCGGCGTATCTGTAATTATGATTGAAAAAGTATAGCTTCATCTCAAAACCCCGCGTTTTTAACAACTCAGCCCCACTACATGCCGAATTTGCGGCAAATATGCGCACATAATCCCCACAATACTGGAAAGCGCACTCGGACTGAATCGAAAATATTTATACTATTGTATCAGAACTCTAACACGAATAAAAGGTATAAAACATGAATTTCTTCAAAAAACCTGCAAAAAAAGAAAATTCTATTGGAATTTTTCAAGAAAGTGTTGTAAAATAGAAGCATATTAAAAAATAGAAAGAGTACGACAACATAATAAAGTAGGGGAAAGTGCAATGTATGAAGTAGGCGAAAAGATTATTTACGGTGAGAACGGAGTGTGTGTGGTAGAGAAGATTGCACCGCTGGAGATGTCCGGGGCATCAAAGGACAAGCTTTATTATTATCTCAAGCCCTTTATAGGCAGCGCTACATATTTTGCGCCCGTGGACTCCGGCGCGTTCATGCGCCCGGTTATCAGCCGCACGGAGGCGGAGGAGCTCATTGCTGCCATACCGGCCATTGAGCCCGCCGTGTGCAACGATAACCGCTTCAACCATGTGGATGCGTTTTACAGGGAGCTTTTTAAGCTGCACACCTGTGAGGCGCTTGTGTCAATCATCAAGGGGCTGAGAGAGCGCATGAGCACGCGCAAAACCAAGTCCAGCCGCGCGGAGTCGATAATGCGGCGCGCAACGGACATTCTGCACGGAGAGCTGGCCGTCGCGCTGGACATAGAGTTCGGCGAGGTCGAAAATTACATCAGAGACCGCATCGGTGCCGAGTGACAGCTCGCGGTAGTGCCGGGGAGGGGAGAGCGCGGGCGCTTTTCCCTCCCCGGCAAGTCTTTTTTAAAGCGCAGAGGCGGAAAAAGATTAATATTGATTTTCAAATTAAGGTTTTAACGGATTTTAGTATAAAAATCGGCGAAAAGCTATTGACAAATCGGCAGAAAAGGATATAATTATTTAGCCTGTCAATAGACTGCACAGGCATCCTTGCTCCTCCTTCGGGGAGGGGCCATTAGACCAAAAGGAGGTGCAACCATGGCAAAAGCAAGTGAGAAGTACGAAGTAATGTACATCATCAACCCCAACTTCACCGAGGAAGAGACCGCGGCTGTTGTTGAGAAGTTCAAGGCACTTGTTGAGGCAAATGGTACTCTGGAAGAGTTGGAGGAAATGGGCAAGCGCAAGCTCGCTTATGAAATCAACTACATTTCCGAGGGCTACTATGTGCTGATGAAGTTCACCAGCGGCGCTGAGCTGCCCGCTGAGCTTGACCGTGTTCTTGGTATTACCGACGGTATTCTGCGTCGCCTGATTACCAAGCGTCCGGAGTAAGGAGAACAGATCATGCTTAATCACATTGTTATTATGGGCCGTCTGACTCGTGATGTCGAACTCAGATACACGCAGAGCCAGACCCCGGTCGCCTCTTTCACCTTGGCGGTTGACCGCGATTTCGGCAGCCGTGACGGCGGCGAGAGACAGACAGACTTTATCGACTGCGTGGCATGGCGCCAGACCGCGGAGTTTGTCAGCAAGTACTTTTCCAAGGGCAGTATGGCAGTCGTCTCCGGGCGGCTCCAGATTCGCGATTGGACTGACCGCGAGGGCGGCAAGCGCCGCAGCGCGGAGGTAGTTGCCGACAATATCTACTTCGGTGAGAGCCGCCGCCGCGACAGCGACACAGGCAGCAGCGCACACAGCGCGTACAGCTACGATACCGGCAGAAGCGCGAGCAGCGCGCCCGCAGCTTCCTCCTTCGCCGAGCTGGACGAGGGTGACGACGAGCTGCCCTTCTGAGCACGGGCACCTGCACGGGGCGGACAAGCGCGTCCGTCAGTGCTTTGCCCTCCTGAGAGATGATTTTCGTCTCTACACTATTTAAGGAGGAATCAGCTTTGGCTTTCGATAGAAATAATCCCAAGAACCGCAAGCGCAGAAAAGTTTGCCAGTTCTGTGTTGATAAGGCTACCTATATCGACTACAAGGACACCGCAAAGCTCCGCCGCTTTGTCTCCGAGCGCAGCAAAATCCTGCCTCGCCGCACCACCGGCGTTTGCGCAATGCATCAGCGCGAGCTCACCGAGGCTATCAAGAGAGCACGTCAGATCGCTCTTCTGCCTTACGTGACCGACTGATATTGATTTTCAATTAAAAAAGCCGCTGACCGAATGGGCGGTGGTCGTAAAACAGTATTTTTGAAAAACCTGAAAACCGTGCGTTTTCAAGGGGCGGCGTGACTTCGGTCACGCCGTTTCCCTTTTCATCAGTTCATCCAGAGGGATGAAGCCCATGCCATCATACTTGATGTGGATGCTCTGGCGGCGCTTTCCGCTGGACTTGTCGGGGGCTTCCACATAAATGGCCTGCACCAGTTCCCGGAGAGCATAGGGGTCAAGCGTTTCGATGTCCACATACTTGTGCGCCTTCTGGATGAATTTCTCAATGTTTTCGTTCTGTCGTTCCTGTACTTCAATGTCCTGCCGCAAGGTGATGACCTCAGCCTCCAATTGCTTCTGTTCCGCCTCGTAGCTCTGACTCAGCATATCAAACCGCTCGTCATTCAGGCGCCCGCTGGCGTTGTCCTCGTAAATCTTGATAAAGAGCCGTTTCAGTTCAGTGATGCGCTTCTCGTCCCGGTTGAGCTGCTTGCGGATAATCTGCAATTTCTCCGCACTCTCCAGCTTCATCTGATGCTCCATCACGGTTCGGAAATAGTCCTCATGCCGGAGGATATACCCCATCACCATCTGCATATGTTTCAAAACCAACTGCTCCAGCACCTTGACCCGGATGAAGTGACCGCCGCATTTTTCCCTGTTCTTCTTGTGCAAAGAACAGTCGAAGAAGTCCTGAGCGAAGTCCCCATTGTTGGAAGAACCATACTGCATTTTGGAACCGCAGTCGGCGCAGTAGACCAGCCCAGAGAAGATGCTGCTCCTGCCTGTGCGAGTCATACGGTGCCGCTATTGCCGGATCACCTGGACTTTCTCAAACACATCGTCCTCGATGATGCGCTCATGAGTGTCGGGGAAAACCGCCTGCTTCTCGATTGGATTCTCCCGCTGTTTCTTGTCCCAGATGGAGTTGGTGTAGGTCTTGAAGTTGACAGTGCATCCTGTGTACTCCCGGCGTTCCAGAATCTTGACAACAGAACTGTCCTGCCAGCCATAGGGGTTCTCCGGTGTGGGGTTTGGCGTACTGCGCCCCTGCTGTTTCTTATAGGCGGTAGGGGTCAGCACCTTGTCGGCTCGGAGTTGGTTGGCAATCTGCTGTGGCCCTCGCCCCTCCATGCACATTTGGAAAATGCGTCTCACGACCTGGGCGGCTTCCGGGTCAATCAGCCAGTGTTTCGGATTCTCCGGGTCTTTCACATAGCCATAGGGAACATTGACTGTCAGCGGTACGCCACGCTCACCTTTCGCTTTCTGGACAGCCCGGATTTTACGGCTGGTATCCCGGCAATAAAATTCGTTAAACCAGTTCTTGATGCCCGCAAAATCGTTGTTGATGCTGTTCTGGTCGGCGGTATCGAAGTTGTCATTGATGGCGATAAACCGGACACCGTTCTGCGGGAAGGTGAAGTTGGTGTAAAGCCCGGTCAGTGCGGAGTTACGGCCCAGGCGGGAAAGGTCTTTCGTAATGGCGACAGCCACCCGCCCGGCCTCGATCTCAGCCAGCATCGCCTGGAAGCCGGGGCGGTCATAGTTTACGCCGCTGTAGCCGTCATCAATGAAAAACTTTGGATTGCTGAAATGGTGGTCCTTGCAGTAGCTGAGCAAGATAGCCTTTTGATTCTCAATGGACAGGGACTCCCCAGCCCGCTCGTCCTCCTGCGACAAGCGGCAGTAGAGGGCAGTAATTTTACTTGTTGCTCCCGACATTTCTGTCTCCTCCTTTATCGGAGCAACTGTCAGTACAGGATTGGTTGACTCTATTTTAGCATGACTCGCTGTGTTTGTCACCGGCCCACCTCCACTGTTTTTGCAAAATTTTTAACGGCAATGCGCTCCAGCCTGCGGACGAAGCTCTCCGTCCCCTCATAGCTGCCTGTGACAGTGTAGACAGTGCCGCCAATTTCCTCTGTGACTGTCAGTTCCGGTATCCAATAGGCAGACAGGTTCCGAACATGGATGCGCCCTGCCGCATCAAAGCGGAACCGATATTCAGCGGCTTCAGTCGCCATGTTTTTCTCACTCATAAAATCTTAACTCCTCTCCAAAAATCAATGCTCGACTTCCTGTTTTCTTTGATGCCCCCGGCGTTGCTGGTCGTGGAGAGCAGAATCCACCTTGTACTGAATATCCCGCAGCTTTTTCAAATCCGCATAGACGGGTTTCAGTTCGGCGGTTTCGGCGGCGTATTGCTCCATGAGCATTTCCAGTTCTGCCTGCCACTGCTTTGGGGTCAGCTTTTTGCCGGAGAGTCCGGCATTGTCCAGCTTGCGTTTCACCGCATAAAACTGCCTGATCTCACTGTCATGCTCGGCTTTGTACTTTTCCTGTTTCTTTCCAAATCCACCCTTGGTGGGGATGGCGTCAACAATGGGCTTTAACCGGGCATAGTCCTCCGCCAGACGGATCAGGTCTTTCAGCTTTTTCATCTGTGCGGATTTCTCTTTTGTGGAGTTGTTCAGGTCAAACACCTTATCGCTCATGGCGGATACAAACTCATGCAGCTGGTCGATGGTGAGGATGCCCTTGGACTCCAGAAAGGCAAAGTCCTCTGTGTACCGCTTCAGATTACCGACCTTTGCTTTCTGCGAGTAAGCCCCGGCGTTGCGGACGGAATAATAGGCCGCCAGCGCCTGTGCGTCTTCCGCTGTCAGGCCCAGGGTTTCCAGGGCTTTCTGCTGTGCTTCGCCTTCCGGGGTCGTCGGATCAGCGGCTGCCGCCGCTGCCAGGGCTCCCACGGTATTTGCGAAGGCAGCCTGTCCTGCCGTTGTGTCCGCACCGGTAGCAGCTTCCCCGCTTCCGCCCTCTGCGGAACTGCCAGTCATGCCGCCTGCTGCGCCCAGGGCTGTGTTCAGCTGCTCCAGACCGCTCTGCAATGCTGCTGCGCCATCGGTCAGCGACTTGTTGTTCTCATTCAGCTTGCCGACACCCTCCCAGACCTGCCTGGTGGCGTCCCGAATCGCCGTCACACCGCTGGTATACTCAT
>CAUABY010000051.1 GCA_958427375.1 uncultured Eubacteriales bacterium | reverse complement strand
CTGCAATGGATATTATGTGCATAAATTGCGTTGATTGACGCATGTAAAATATGCTATAATAGGTGTATAATAGTAGTATTGCAAGTAAACAGGCGGAGGACAGATTATGAGCATTAAAATTCTTGCCGTCGGCGACGTTTGCGGCGAGCCGGGGCTTAACTATATTTCAAAGAATCTGCGCGATTTCCAGCGCGAGAACAACATTGCTTTCACCGTTGTCAACGGCGAGAACGCCAACGTTGTCGGCGTTACGCCAAAGCAGGCTGACGCGATAATTCGCGCCGGGGCGGACGTTGTAACGCTCGGCAACCACACGTGGACGCGCACCGAGCTTCGCCCCTACCTCGACGAGCGGCGCAAAGTTCTGCGCCCGGCAAACTATGGACCGCAGTGCCCCGGCAAGGGTATCAATGTCTACTCCACGCCTTTCGGAGATATCTGCGTGCTCAACCTGCTCGGCCGCTTCACGCTCGACAACAACACCGACAACCCCTTTGTAATTGCCGACGGCTTTATGAACGAGATACGCGAGAAGATAATCCTTGTGGACTTTCACGCCGAGGGCACAAGCGAAAAGCGCGCGATGGGCTTCATGCTTGACGGGCGCGCGAGCGCCGTTTGGGGCACGCACACCCATGTGCAGACCTCGGACGCCTGCGTGCTGCCCGGCGGCACGGGCTACATCACCGACCTCGGCATGACGGGCGCGGCAAACTCCGTGCTCGGCATCGACCCACAGCAGAGCATAGGCAAGTTTTTGGGCGACCCTCCGCGGCGATATGAGTCGGCCAAAGGGCCGTGCGTGATGGAGGGCTGCATATTTGAAATTGACCCTGAGACAGGGCGCTGTCTCAGGGCGGAGGCGATACGACTGAGATGAGGACACTGAGAATACTGCACGCGGCAGATCTGCATCTGGACTCACCCTTTGAGGGGCTGAGCGAGGGCAAGGCCGCCATCCGCCGCGCAGAGCAGCGCGGGCTCCTGTCGCGCATGGCAGAGCTTGTACACAGCGATAGCATTGACCTTGTGCTTCTAAGCGGCGACCTTCTTGACAGCACAAGTACATATTTTGAGACCGGCGAGGAGCTCATGCGAAGCCTGCGGAGCATGGCCGTGCCGGTATTCGTCGCGCCCGGAAACCACGATTTCTACTGCGCGCGCTCACCATACGCCCGGCTTAAGCTGCCGGAGAACGTACACGTCTTTACCACGCCTGCCATTGAGTGCGTGCTTCTGCCCGCGCTCTCCGCGCGCGTATACGGCGCGGCTTTCACCGACAGCCGCAGTGCGGCGCTATTGCCGGGCTTTGCCGCTGAGCGGGAGGCGGGCACGTACAATCTGCTGTGCATCCACGGCGAGGTCGGCGCGGCGGCGGACAGCCCGTACAACCCCATAAGCGAGGCTGAGCTTGAGGCGAGCGGCGTGGACTACGCGGCGCTCGGCCACATCCACAAGGCGAGCGGGCTTCTGAAAGCCGGGAACACCGCCTACTCATGGCCTGGCTGCCCGGAGGGGCGCGGCTTTGACGAGACGGGCGGGAAATTTGTAAACATCATTGAGCTGAGTGAGGCCGGCTGCAAGCTTGAGCAGCGCTCAATCGCAAAGCGGCGCTATGAGCTGCTGAATGTTGATATAACCGGTTCGGACGCGCTTTTGGCCATACACACGATGCTGCCGGATGAGACCGTGCGCGACGTGTACCGCATAGTGCTCACCGGCGAGAGCGAGCGCGCGCCGGATGTAAGGCGGCTGTACGACAATCTTTCCGAGCTGTTTTTCGACTTACAGATACGCGACAGGACGAGGCTCCGCCGCAGTCTGTGGGAGCGCGCGGGCGAGGACAGCCTGCGCGGGATATTCCTGATGAAGCTGAGAGAGCAGTACAACAAGGCCAATGACGAGGAACAGCGCGCGCTCATTGAGAGCGCCGCGCGCTGGGGTCTGGCCGCGCTCGACAACGGCGAGGAGGTGGCTGTACATGAGACTGAATAAGGCGACAGCCTCTTTCGGGAAACTTGAGAACGACACGCTCAGCTTTCATCCGGGGCTGAACGTCATCTATGCGCCGAACGAGAGCGGCAAATCGACCTGGTGTGCCTTTATCCGCGCGATGCTGTACGGCGTGGACAGCTCCGAACGAAGCCGCGCCGGATACATGCCGGACAAACTGCGCTATGTGCCGTGGTCAGGCGCGCCGATGGAGGGCACGCTTGACGTGACCGCCGATCGCTGTGATATCAGTATAACGCGCACGACGAAGGCCAAAAGCGCGCCGATGCGCGAGTTTTCCGCGACATACAGCGGCACGAACACCCCGGTGGACGGCATGACGGCGGCAAACGCCGGAGAGCTTTTGACCGGCGTGAGCAAGGACGTTTTCAACCGCAGTGCCTTTATCCCGCAGGGCGCGGTGGCCGTGTCCGGCAGCCCTGAGCTTGAGCGGCGCATAAACTCCATCGTCTCCACCGGCGAGGAGGACATATCCTTCACCGAGGCAGATGAGCGGCTGCGCGCATGGCAGCGCAAGCGCCGCTTCAATCGGCGCGGCACACTGCCGGAGCTTGAGGCACGGATGGACGACGTCCAGCGCACGCTCAGCAGCATGGACGAGGCGCGAAACGAGATAAGCGCGCTGGAGGAGAGCATGGCCCAGAGCAGCGCGCGCTGTGCCGAGCTTGAGGCCGCGGTGACGTCAAGCCGCAAGCGCCAGCGCAAGGAGGCGCTCGACAAGCTAAACCGCGGCCGCACCGAGCTAAAGGCCGCGGGCGAGGAGCACGACAAGGCGCTCTCCGCGCTCTCCGAGGCCAAGAGCGAGCTGAGGCAGGGGCCATTCGGCGCGATAAGCGCGAATGACGCCGAAGCCGCCGTTGCAAGCGACCTTGAGGAGCTTGACAGATTGAAAGCGGAGGAAAAGAGAAAGGCCTCTCCCCTGCTTGCGCTCATATTCTTCGTTTTGGCAGTTGCGAGCGCGGCGGTATATGCCAAGGTTCAAAGTGTTCTTTTGATAATAAGCGCGGCGGTATTCTGCGTCGGCGCTGTTGCGCTGCTGCTGCGCTATTCCAAGGCGCGGCGCGCGGCAGAGGATGCGCGCGCCCAGCGGCATGATATTTTGGAAAAGTACAAGGTACACTCCTCACGCGACATACGCAAGGCGCTGGACATTCAGCGTGAGCTCTGCGCGGCGCTTGAGGCGGCACAGCAAAGCGAGCTGAGAACGCGCGCGGCATATGAGACGGCGCGCGAGCAGCAGGGGGCGCTTGAAGAGGCCGCGCTTGGCGAGCTGGATTTCTCCGGCGGCAGTTCAATGGCCGCACAGCTCAGCCGCCAGCTTGCGGCTGAGCGCCAGCGCACAGAGCGGCTGTCGGCCCGGCTTGCCGCGCTCAATGGCAGGCTCGCGGCTATCGGCGACCCGCTGGTTTTGTCCAGCGAGCTTGAGGCGATGCAGGAGGAGTACGCCGAGGTCTGCAATGAGTACGACGCAATAAGCCTCGCGGTGGACACGCTGCACGCGGCGGACGCGCAGCTGCAAAGCCGCTTCTCCCCGCAGTTGGGGAAGCTTGCGGCGGAGTACATGGCTATAATGACCGGCGGGCGCTATGCGGACGTGCTGATAAACAGCGACCTGTCCGCGAAAGCGCGCAAGGACGGAGATGCCGTGGCACGCGAGGCGGGGTACTTAAGCGCGGGCACGCTGGATTTGCTGTATTTTGCGGTGCGCCTTGCCGTATGTGAGCTTGCCCTGCCCAAGGGTGACCCCTGCCCGCTGATAATTGACGACGCGCTTGTGAATCTTGACGCAGAGCGTACAAAGCAGGCCATGGCTCTGCTGCGCGAGCTTGCAAAGGAGAGACAGATTATACTGTTCACCTGCCGCGAAATCCCGGCGGGCGCCGAGAAATAGGAAAGAGAGAAATACCATGTTTCGTGAGATGAGAAGAAACCGCCAGCAGCTTGACGCGGCGGAGTGTGAGCGCATACTCAAGGAGCGCTGTGTGGCCGTGCTCGCGCTCTCCGGGGATGACGGCTACCCGTATTCCGTGCCCGTGAACTACTGCTACACGGATGGCAAAATCATATTCCACTGCGCAAAGTCCGGCCACAAGCTTGACGCGATACACCGCTCTGACAAGATGTCGCTGTGCGTGATAGACAAGGACGAGGTTGTTCCGGGCGAGCTGACCTCGTACTTCAGAAGCGTTATAGTTTTCGGCCGGGCGCGCATTCTTGAGGACGCGGAAGAGATACGCCGCGCGGCGGAGGCCTTCACCTATAAATACTCCATTGAGCCTGAGACCGTGCCGAAATATGTTGAGGACAGCATGCCGTCACTGTGCTGTGTGGAGATAAGCCCTGAGCACATCAGCGGCAAAGAGGCAAAAGAGCTCGTAAAGCTCCGCGCGGACGGCGCACTGTAAGCTGTAGATAAAAACGCCACAGGGAAAAACTCCCGTGGCGTTCTTATTATTTATAGTAATTATAGTAAGATTACCGTGGCGGCTCAGAATGTGAAGATTGAGTCGTCGTTCTCTATCCAGTCGCTGACCATTATTGTGCGGTACTCCGTGGCGGTGACGCGGATGACAACGCGCTCAATACCGGCGTTTATAATCTGGCGCTTGCACATTGAACAGCTCATAGCGTCGCTCAAGAGCTCGTTTGTGCGCGCATCACGCCCGACGAGGTAGATGGTCGCGCCTATCATATCGCGCCGGGAGGCGGAGATGATGGCGTTGGCCTCAGCATGGACACTGCGGCAGAGCTCATAGCGCTCACCGGAGGGGATATTAAGGCTCTCGCGTGTACACACGCCAAGGTCTGTGCAGTTGCGGCGGCCGCGCGGCGCGCCGTTATAGCCGGTGGAGATAATCTCGTCCGCTCGGACGATTATCGCCCCGTACTTGCGGCGGAGACAGGTAGAGCGCTCCAAAACCGAGTCGGCTATATCCAGATAATAATTCTGCTTGCTTGTGCGGCTGTCCATACTGTGTTCCTCCAAAAGCTTTTGTTGAGTTTTTGAGTATTAATTTGATTATAACCTGTTTTTCCCCTGAGTTCAAGTAAAACCGGCAAAAAAGTTACCATGGGTTGAATCAAGTTCTGCCGCACCTGAGAATTGTCAATTTTGTTGTGTCAGGCGCTGTATAAGTGCTGATTTTACTCAGTTTTCCGCGGCGGCGTCATAAGCTCAAAGTACAGCAGAATATCACAGCTGTCCTTGGGTGAAATCTGTGCTTTATAATATGTATCACGAAGCAGTCTGAAATTCGTAAAAACACTGCCTATCACCACAAGCTCTCGGCTTTGATTATCATCCGTGCTGCAATCATCACGCACAATTAAAACGATATCTCTGTCAGTGAATGTGACATCCGAATAGTCATTATAAATGTGGAAAACCTTTTTGTGCGCGGCATTTCTCACGCTGGTACCAGCCTCAAAATAGTTCTCCTTTGCATCCGTCAGGACTACAAAATAATCATCATTATATCTCTCTGACAGGAAAGCCCCCATGGGATTATAAATATCTTCTGAAAATCCGTATGACCAGTTAGTCTTTATCACATGCCCATTGCTTGCAAGCAGGACAGCGCGTTCATTATTATAATAGCTCTTCTCATAGTCCATAATCCACTCAACATTCCGCGCCATATGCTTGTCGCGCACTTCAAATGAATAGTCGGACATGATATATTCGTAATTCATTCTCACACAGTCCACGAGATGCAGCAGATAGGCGCTCTCTTGTTCGGAAATTATTCCCACGTTCGCCTGTCCCTCAACATACTCCTCAATTGTATTTAAAAATGGGCTGTTTTGCTCAGCCAACTGCTTGGAGCTCACCGGGAGCGCCAAAACCTTTTCCGCCTCCGGAAAATTCATCCCCGCTAAGCTCTCGCTCAGTATCTTTGTCGTTTCAGCTATCGACTGGACGTCAATTCCATAAAACCGTTGGTTAGTTTCGTTTAACCAGTTTAGTATATCCGCAATCTCATCATTATCATATACCAAGTACATGCCGATTTTGGAGCCGTCCTCTTTGGTGTATGAATGCAGCCTATTGATTGTCTCCGCTTCTCCGGCAATTTCCTCCAAAATAAACACCGCAGAGCCGTATTTCTCATATATTTCTTTCAGAATGCCGAGCGCCAGCTCAGTCGGCTCCGCATTTCCGTGCGTGGGTGTGCCAACAGCTATAATTTTGCTGTCCGGCAGCTCCAGTTCCGATAAAAAAGATAAGTCACAAGGCTCAAGCGGAGGTATTTGTGTGCCAGAGGCAAGCCTCGGCACAGCTGCAAAGGATATTAATAACACAGCGGCTATAACTGCTAAAATCACAATAATCCTAACAGAATTTTTTCGTGTTCCCTCCGGCATTTCATTTCACCCCGCATGCTCTGATTTGTCGCAGTGTGTCAAAATAAGAACACATTTATCGTATGGCTTTTTCTAAAGAGATATGGTACAATAAATTTTACCATGAACAGAAGAAACTATCAACGAGAAATGGAGCGTCTTGTCGCGCGGCTGGACGGCGCGCGGCCACGCCTGCTGCTGCACTGCTGCTGCGGCCCCTGCTCAAGCGCGGTATTGGATTACCTCAGTGAGCATTTTGACTTGACGCTGCTATGGTATAACCCCAACATCTACCCTGAGAGCGAGTATGAAAAGCGCTATGCCGCGCTGAGAGAGCTCATTGAAAAGATGGAGCTTGCCGGCAGGCTCGCGGTGATAAGAGAGCCTTGGCAGAGCGAGGACTACACCACGCGCGTAAAAGGCCTTGAGGCTGAGCCGGAGGGCGGAGCGCGCTGTCCGGTATGCTTCACACTGCGGCTTGAACACACAGCGAAGCTTGCCCGCGCGCAAGGCTATGACTATTTTTGCACCACGCTCACAGTGTCGCGCCACAAGGACGCGGTGCTGTTGAACGCACTGGGCGAGGCGGCGGCGCAGAAATACGGCGTTAAGTGGCTGCCGTCAGACTTCAAGAAAAAAGACGGGGAGAACCGCTCGGTCGAACTGAGCGAGAAGTACCACATCTACCGCCAGCTGTACTGCGGCTGTGAGTTTTCACTGCGCGCCAGAGAAAGCGCGGCCAAAAAGCAGCTCGCAGATATTTCCACAAACGCAGACATTTCCACGGAGGAACCACAAAAATGAAAGGCAAGACCATCACCCTGTGCGCCGCCGCCGTTATCGGCGCGGCCTATGCCGTACTAACCATCGCCCTCGCGCCGATAAGCTATGGCGCGGTACAGTTTCGCGTGTCAGAAGCGCTGTGCATTATGCCCTTTTTCATCCCCGGCACCGCATGGGGGCTTTTCGCCGGGTGCATACTCGCAAACCTGATGACCGGCAATATATTTGACATCATCTTCGGCTCGCTCGCAACGCTCGGTGCGGGACTCTGCACCGCAATTATCGGCAAGCGCGGTCAGGGCAGAGGCGCAACAGCGCTCGCCTGCCTGATGCCAGTGCTCTTCAACGCCGTTGTCGTGGGCGCGGTCATTACCGAGGCCTACAGCGGGCTTAACATCTTCTCCCACCTCGGCGTTTTCGCGTTCAACGCGCTTACGGTCGGTTTGGGTGAGGCTGGGGTTCTCTACCTTATCGGCTACCCGCTCGCGCGCTATCTTCCCAGAAAGGCTTTCTTCCGGGAATTTGTGAATAAATGCAAATAATACGGTAAATACGCTAAAACGAAAGGAGATTTCCGTATGAAAGTAAGGAAAGCTATAATCCCCGCAGCAGGGCTCGGCACCCGTCTGCTGCCCAA
The DNA here is from genome assembly GCA_958427375.1 of uncultured Eubacteriales bacterium. Classification (GTDB taxonomy): domain Bacteria; phylum Bacillota; class Clostridia; order Oscillospirales; family Oscillospiraceae; genus Limivicinus. Next base: position 3,167 of record CAUABY010000051.1, on the reverse strand, counting down.
CACCAAGAGCATCCCCAAGGAGATGCTGCCGCTGGTGGACAAGCCGGTCATCCAGTACATCGTGGAGGAGGCTGTTGCCGCCGGCGTTGAGGAGATACTCATTATCACCAACCGCGGCAAAAGCCCCATTGAGGACTACTTTGACTATGCCCCCGACCTTGAGGACCGCCTTCTGCGCGACGGCAAGGAGAAGGACGCGCGCATCGTGCGCGAGGTTGCGGACATGGCGGACATCTTCTTCCTGCGCCAGAAGGAAACAAAGGGTCTGGGTCACGCGGTGTGGCGCGCCAAGACCTTCGTCGGCGACGAGCCTTTCGCAATCCTCCTCGGAGATGACATCATGCTCTCGAAAAAGCCGGTGCTCAAGCAGCTTGTTGAGGCGGCTGAGGCCAACGAGTGCAGCGCAATCGCCGTGCGCGAGCAGCCGGACGAGATGATTTCCAAGTACTCCTCTGTCAAGCTTGAAGAGAAGCTCGGCGAGCGCGTATACAGCATCAGCGACATGAACGAGAAGCCGACGCTCGACGAGAAGCTCTCCAACTTCGCCATCATGGGCCGCTATGTGCTCACCCCCGGCATCATTGACATACTTGAGCACACCGCCCCCGGCCGCAACAACGAGATACAGCTCACCGACGGCATGCGCGAACTGTGCCACCGCGAGAAGATGTGCGCGGTTGACTTTGAGGGCCGCCGCTATGACACCGGCAACCTCAGGGGCTACCTTGAGTCCATTATTGATTTCGCCCTGGCGAACGACGAAGCGGGCGAATGGCTCAGGCAGTTTATCATCGACAAAGCGGAGCTTTTGAAAAAGCTTTATTAACGCTTGACAAACGCCCGACGCTGTTATAGAATTACAGCGTTCAGGCGGCAAGTCCGCCGGGCTAATTTAATACAGGGGTGCTGGGTACTTTCCCGGCTGAGACGGAGTGAATTTAAGCTCTGAAACCCTCAAACCTGATCCGGATAATGCCGGCGTAGGAAACGCAGACTTGCAAACAGGAGAGGATCAGTTATGACCCTCTCTTTTTGTTTCTGCCGCTTCCGGAAAATGAATTTTGGAGGTAGAAAAAATGAAAAAAAACAAATCCGCAGTGACGCTCCGCGCGCTGTGCGAGGGCGCGGTGTTCGTGGCGCTGGCACAGGTGCTGGGCTACATCAAGCTCTTTGAGCTGCCGCAGGGCGGCTCGGTCGGTATCGGCATGCTGCCCATCTTTATCTTCTGCGCGCGCTGGGGCTTCGGGCCGGGCATAATTGCAAGCTTCGCCTACAGCATTTTGCAGCTTCTGCTTGACGGCGCTTACGCCTGGGGCTGGGAGTCCATCATAGGCGACTACATAGCTGCTTTCACGGTGCTGGGCATTGCCGGGCTTTTCCACAAGAACAAGTACGGCTTTTTCATCGGCTCCGCCGTCGGCTCGCTGGCGCGCTTTCTTGTCCACTATATTGTGGGTGTCGTCGTTTGGGGCGAGTACATGCCTGAGAGCTTCTTCGGCATGACGATGACCACGCCCTGGTTCTATTCCCTGCTCTACAACGGCAGCTACATGGTTCTCGACATGGTGATGTGCCTGCTAATCGGCTGGCTGCTGTGGAAACCGCTGGGCAAATACCTGCGCGGTGAGGACATAGTAAGAAAGTAAACGCAAAAATGTTTTTATCCCTGCCGATAAACAGGCAGGGATATTTTATATTCCGCGCATTTGTGTTATAATCATCTGAGAATTTGCTTTTCAAGCTGTGAGAGGATATACATGAAAGGTCTTTGTGCTATTATTTCCGGCGGGGAGCTGTCCCCGATGGACGATATATTTGAAGCTGAATACGTCATCGCCTGCGACAGCGGCTATGAGTACGCCCGGCGCGCGGGGATAAAGCCCGGCCTGCTGCTCGGCGATTTTGACTCCTACCGCGGCGCGCTGCCAACGGATGTGGAGCTGCTGCGCCTGCCCGTTGAGAAAGATGACACGGACACCATGTCCGCCATGCGCCGCGCACTTGACGCGGGGTATAAGCACATACGCATATACTGCGCGCTCGGCGGTCGGCTTGATCATCTTTTTGCCAATATCCAGACCGCGGCTTTCGGCGCTGAGCGCGGCGCGCTTGTGGAGCTTATAGGGCGCGACACTGTGATTTACGTCATGCAGGGCGCAAAGCTCTCTTTAGCGCCGAGCGAGGGCTGGTCGCTCTCCGTATTCGCGCTGTCGGATACCTGTCGGGGTGTGACGATAAAGGGTGTGAAGTACGAGCTTCATGGTGTGGAGGTCACAAACCGCTTTCCCATAGGTACGAGCAATGAGTGGGCAGGCACGGCGGAGATAAGCGCTGAGGAGGGCATTCTCGCCGTGATGCTGTGCAGATTGCCGGAAAAAGCGTGAAAAACGCTGAAAGCCGCTTTTTTACTGAAATCTGATTAAAACATTGAAAATGTTTTAATAGCCGTCGCAGCGGCGCAGATTTCGCATAAGACGTCTTTTGAAGCATCAACCGAGCACAGCTCGGCTCCTGGATGCTTCAAAAGCTCTGATTAAAATTGAAGATTTTAATCAGAAACGAGTATTTAGTGTTGACAAGCGGCTTTTATATAATGTATAATCACTAATCGACGGCGTGTGCCGTCAGTATGGATTTGTCAACTACTTCGGGCGCGAGCCCGATGTTGAGTATCAACCGAAAGGAGTGCCAATTATGTTACGTACCTACCAGCCCAAGAAGATCCAGCGCAAGAAGGAGCACGGTTTCCGCAAGAGAATGAAAACCGCTAATGGCCGCAAGGTTCTCGCACGCCGCAGAGCTAAGGGCAGAGCTAAGCTCAGCTACTGATCCGCAGCACACACATGAGCAGGTCCTAATCGGGAATATTTTCAGGGCGGAGAGATCCGCCCTTTAGGTGTTTCAGGAGATAAAGGCAAGAAGGGGTTACAGTGTTTTGGACGTCAGATGTACTTTAAAAAAGAACAGTGATTTCCGGCGACTGTACTCCAAGGGCAAAAGCGCCGTCACGCCGTACATGGTCATCTACTGCCGCAAAAATGGCAGGGGCTGCAACAGGCTTGGCTACACCGCCTCGGTGAAGTTAGGTCACGCCGTCGTGCGAAACCGCGTGCGCCGCAGACTGCGCGAAATCTACCGGCTCAACTCCCCCGCGCTGAAAACCGGCT
>CAUABY010000050.1 GCA_958427375.1 uncultured Eubacteriales bacterium | reverse complement strand
GGAGCACGGCAAGCTCACCCACACGGCCGACTACGCCTTCACTGAGAACTATGTGCTGGTGTTGAGCCATGACGAGGTTGTCCACCTCAAGCACCCGATGGTCGGCAAGGCGCCGGGCAGCATTCAGGATCAGCTCGCCACGCTGAAAACTCTGTACACCTTCCAATTTACGCATCCGGGCAAGAAGCTCCTCTTCATGGGGCAGGAGTTTGCGGAGGACCGCGAGTGGGACGAAAAGCGCGAGCTCAACTGGGGGCTTGCCAGTGATTTTGGCCACCGTGACGTTATGCAGTGCATGCGTAACCTGCTGGGGCTTTACCGCATATACCCCGCGCTCCATTCAGACTCCAAGGACAGCACGACCTTTGAATGGGTCAACAGCACCGACTCTGACCGCAACATCATTAGTTACATACGCCGTAACCCATGGAATTATGACGGCGCGCTGCTGGTTGTATGCTCGTTCTCGCCGGTGCAGTACAACGGCTACCGCTGCGGTGTGCCCGCAGAGGGCTACTACAAGCGCGTGTTCAGCACCTATGACAGCCTGCCCGGCAGCGGCGGCCCGGACGAATGCGGCGACATTCCGCCGCTGACCGCCATCGAGGGCGAGTGCGACGGCCGCCCCTACTCCATCAGCTATGATCTGCGCCCGTTTGAGTCGATTATAGTTGAGCTGCCGCACATCGAGGCGGAGAAGAAGCCCAAGGCCGAAAAGGCCAAAAAGCCGCGCAAGAGCGGGAAAAAGGAAAAGTAAAATTTCACATGCAAAGGGCACAGCCGCGCAGCTGTGCCCTTTGCATGTTATAGAGCTCCTGATTAGCTTTAATCCTATAATTTTTCTCGCGGCCGTCTCTTGGAGCAGTGCCACCACGGACGCGCACTGCTCCTTGAATGGCAGGGTTGGGAGGTCTGCGCTGGAGGATACTTTCTCCATGACTTCACGCAAATCTGAGAGTTCCAGCAGATTGACCGCCACGCAGAAGAGCGTTTTTCTGCGGCCGTCATTATAGTTTGAGAGCAGGCGGGCAAGAATCTGAACCTTTTCACGCTGTTCAAGATTATACTGCTCAATGCCTATGCGCCGGGCTCTCTCCAAGTCCGCTGTCTGCCTGCGGTGGGTGATAAAAGAGTCGTATTCGTCCTCCTTTTGATACTTTTCACATGGGTATTGTGCGCACTCATAGCAGTATTCCACTCCGCCGTGCTCAAGGCTGCATCTCGCCGTTTTGCAGGATTGATTGCCGTTGCCGCAGCCGCCGCAGTAGCTCCCCAAGAGCATGGGGCACAGGCCGCAGTTTAAGCCGCATAGAGACAGCAGTTGATTTTTCCGCTCGAATCCTTTCATATGCATCAGCCCCTAAAGCGTTGTTTTATTGCATGTCTGCTTTCAGGCACCGGAAGTTAATAGCCGATGGCGAGGCCGAGCAGGAGGATGGCAGAGGTGAGCAGCAGGTTCAGCGCCTGGAATTTCCATGACCAGCGGGCGTACTCGCCATAGTTGACATTGGCAAGGCCGAGACTTATGAGCAGCACAGGGTTTGTGGGGTAGAACACGTTTGAAAAGCCGTCACCGAAGGCAAAGGCCACTATGCAAAGCTGGGTGGATATGCCGAAAATCTGCGCGATGGGTACGATGAGCGGGATGAGCAGGAAAGCCTTTGCCGAGCCGGAGCCGATGAAAAAGTTCATTATGAGCACTATTAAATATATAAAGAGGATAACTGCCGCGCGCGGCAGACTGCCCGCGACGAGCACCGCGCCGTGCAGCAGCGTATCAAGCGTTTTGGCCTCGGTCAGGGTATATTTTATGGAGCTTGCCATCATTATCATTATGACGGCGGGCAGGATGCTGACTACACCGTCAAAAAATGTGCGGCCAAGCTCACGCGGGCTCATTCCCGCGACGAGTGACGCCGTGACGCCGCCGACGAGGAACATCACTGCAATTATTATCATGGTATAGTCCTGCAGAAAGGTGAAAAAGGCCGAGCTAAGCACGCACGCTACACCCGCGCCGAGGATGACGGCAAAGCATGTGATGCCGCGCGAGAGCTTCACGTTTTTCACGAAGCCCTCCCCCGCCGCCTTTTCAGCGATGGGGCGCTCAATTCTCTTTGCGCGGCGGCGCAGAAAGGCGAGAAGCAGGGGGTAGATTAAAACAAAGCTCAAAAGGCGAAGCCAAACGCCGGAGAACATCGGCAGCCCGGCAAGCCCCTGCGCCACGCCGACCGTGAAGGGGTTGAGAACGCCGGTAGCAAAGCCGCAGCCCGCGGCCATCAAGCACATGCCGATACCGGTGAGCGCGTCCCAGCCGAGATTGACAGCGAGCGCCACAACTATCGGCACAAGCGGCACGACCTCTTCAAACGAGCCGACGAGCGCGCCCATCGCCATGAAAAACAGCGTTACCGCCGCCATGAGCGTGTAGCGCTTGGCACCAAAGCGGGCAGTGATGCTCTCAAGCATATACTTGACGAGCGAGCACTTATCAAGGCTGTTGAAAACGCCGCCGACCACGAGCAGAAACGCTATGACCGCGATGAGAGCGCCGCTCCCCTCCGCGCCGAACACGAGGATTGGCGAGGCGAGCCACTTTAAAAAGCTTATGCCGCCGTCGACATAGCGAAAGCCGCCCACGGTATCAATTACGGTGTTGCCGGAGGCGTCCATCATGCGCGCGTACTCTCCGCCGGGCACGAAAATCGTGAGCGCATAGGTTAGCACCATGAGCGCAAAGATGACGATTATGGCCGTGATAAAGCACTTGGCGTTGATATTCAGGCCCTTTTTCTGCCGAGCTTCCATTTCGTCTTTTCTCCCCATCTCTTTTACAATTTAATTTGTCATTCACTTTAGCATAGATTCCGCAGTTTTTCAAGTATATATCAAAAACGGGCTTTTCAAGGCGGCGGCGACGGTGTATAATTTTATTAGAGAAATTAGATTCGATGGAGATTTGTGCTTATGTTTAAATTGAGAGAATACTACCCGCCCGACTTCAGTGCGCCCGCGCTGGCCTCTGCGCCCGACGCGCGGCTTGTGCCCGCGCCGCTGGACGGCGTTGCCCCTGTGGGCTACCACGCAATGAGCATTTTCCCGGAGTACTTCAAAATCGGCGGGAAGTGGCTTCTTGCCGAGAATAGCCGCATGGATTGCAGCCCCGTTTATGAGGGCGGCAGAATTCTGGTCAAGGAATTTCGCAACATAAAAAAGGGTGAGCTTGTAGTCGTCGGCCGCACGGAGGACGGGAGCGAGGGCATCTATGTGCATCCGGACGGCTTCCGCGAGAGCCGCGAGGCCGGGGATGTGTTCGCCTTTCGCGCAAACCGCACACGCGAGACGGCCTTTTCCAAGGACTATGACAGCATATACGAGCTTTTGAAATATGAACGCGAGCACGGCAAAATCGTGTGGGTCGCGGGGCCGGCGCTGGCCTTTGACTATGACGCGCGCTGTGCCATGGGCAAGCTGATTGACGCGGGCTATGTCAACGCCCTGCTTGCGGGCAACGCCCTCGCCACGCACGACCTTGAGGCCGCATGGCTGAAAACAGCGCTTGGGCAGGACATATACACCCAGCGCTCCATGCCGAATGGGCACTACAACCACCTCGATTTGATAAACGCCGTGCGCTCCTATGGCGGAGTTTCTGAGTTTATACGCGGAGAGGGCATAGACAACGGCATAATCTACAGCTGTGAGAAAAACAAGGTGCCCTATGTGCTCGGCGGCTCCATCCGCGATGACGGCCCACTGCCGCCGGTATACGGCAACGTGTACGCCGCGCAGGACGCGATGCGCGCGGAGATACGCAGCGCGACCACGGTAATCTGCCTTGCGACCATGCTCCACTCCATCGCGACCGGCAATATGACGCCCTCCTACCGCGTACTCGCGGACGGCACGGTGCGGCAGGTATATTTCTACTGCGTGGACGTATCGGAGTTCACAATCAACAAGCTCTCCGACCGGGGAAGCCTTGCCGCGCGCGGGATAGTCACAAACGTGCAGGACTTTGTCGTCGCCCTCAGCCGCGGGCTGGGGCTTTGAGCCGTCACGCGAAATCAGCTGTTACTTGAATTTTATATAGAAGCTTAACGCTTACTGGAGGCCAGATCATGAACATTGCTCTGCACGAATTTGAGCGCGCCGCCGAGCGCCTCAGGCCCATCATCCACCACACCGAGCTCGATTTATCCGCCACTTTCTCCGGGATGACCAGCGGGCAAATCTATCTCAAGTGCGAAAACCGGCAAAAAACCGGCTCATTCAAGATACGCGGCGCAAGCAACAAGATTGCCGCGATGACCGAGCGCGGCGAGAACTGCCCCGTTGTGGCCTCTTCCGCCGGGAACCACGCGCAGGGCGTGGCATACGCGGCAAAGATGTTCGGCATACCGGCAACCATCGTGATGCCGGAAGCCGCGCCGATTGCAAAGGTTCAGGCCACGCAGGGTTATGGCGCGCGCGTGGTGCTCGCGGGGAGCTGCTATGACGACGCTTACGCCGAGGCCTGCCGCATATGCCGGGAGGAGGGCGCAAAGTTTCTGCACCCCTACAATGACCCGGAGGTCATGGCCGGACAGGGCACGCTTGCGCTGGAGATACTCGCTGACATGCCGGATACGGATGTGATAATCGTTCCTGCGGGCGGCGGCGGACTGCTTGCGGGCGTGGCCGCGGCGGCAAAGCAGATTAAGCCGGGTGTTCTCGTATATGGCGTGCAGGCCGAGGGCGCGGACGCCATCGCGCAGAGCTTCAAGGCCGGGCGGCTCGTCACGACCACGAGCGCGGCCACGATTGCCGACGGCATCGCAGTGAAGGAGCCGGGTGATTTAACGGTGGAGCTCATCAACCGTTACGCTGACGGCGTGGTGACGGTATCCGACCTTGAGATATCCGGGGCGATTTTGCAGCTGATGGAGCGCTGCAAGCAGATTGTTGAGCCGGCGGGCGCGACGCCGCTTGCCGCCGTGCTCAGCGGGAAGATTGACACCAAGGGCAAGAAGGTTGTGTGCGTGCTCTCCGGCGGCAACATCGACGTGAGCTTTATTCAGTGCATCATTGAGCAGGGTCTTGTGGCGCGCGGGCGCAGGATGAAATTCACCGTGACGCTGATGGACAAGCCCGGCAGCCTTGTGCAAATGCTCGACATCATTGCCAAGGCTCGCGCGAATATTCTCACCGTGGAGCACGACAAGCTCAGTCTCGGCCTCAACCCGAACGAGATTACCGTGCATGTCGCCTGTGAGGTGGGCGGTGTTGAGCACGGCCGCACCGTGCTGGAAGCGCTCAGAAGCTGCGCCTACAAGGTGCAGGAGAAGTAAAATACCCGCGGCGGCACGGGCATTTTGAGAGAGGGAGTGAGGACGATGGACTCTGGCGGGCAGGATAGGCTGGCGCTTTTCGCCGGGCATATGGATGCTTATCCGCTGTACGGGGCTTTTGAGAGCCTGCTGCTAAAAAAGTATCCGCAGACTAAGATAAAGGTGCAAAAGACGCAGATTTCATACTACAACCGGCATTTATACGCCTGTGTGTCGTTCATGCGCATCAAAAAGAAATCCGAACTGCCGCAAATCTATTTCGTGCTCACGCTCGGCATGCCGTATGCGCTGGATTCCCCGCGCGCGGCCATGAAAACTGAGCCCTACCCCGGACGCTGGACAACGCACTTTATAATAAGCTCGGCAGATGATTTGAATGACGAGCTTCTAAGCTGGATAGACGAGGCCTATGACTTTGCGCAGAGCAAATAATGCATGAACGAAGGTACGGATAAACTACAACCATCATTACAGGGAGGCACAGCAATGAAAAAATCAACATGTCTGTTTATGGCAATCATTCTTATTTTCTCACTTTGCGCCTGCTCAAGCCCCGGCGGGCAGAGTATGTCCGTCAAGCCCAGCGAGTTTTCCAAGGAGACGCGCGAGGTTTTGGAGCTTTTTAAAGACGAGCTGCAATTTTTCGATATCAGCTTTGACGAGAGTGCAAAGTACTTCAAAATTTCCCTGTGGGTCAAGTGCGGCGGCGAGTGGATTGAGGACGGCTGCACGTCCGATGAGGTCAGCTTCTTGACTGAGCGCATTGCTGTGCGGCTGACCGAGGACTGCTTTGAGCTGTACCGCATTGATGACAACGGATACATAAAATCCAGCTATCCGCTTGAGACTGACTTTGATAAGTCCACCGCTTTCTTTGGCACAAAAATTGACAGCGAAACCCCGCTGGAGCTGAACAAGGAGCTCGCGCTCTGGGCAAAGTACGGCACGGAGAAAACGAGCATTGAGGCTTCCGGCGCTCTGCACGATTTCAGAGACGTGGACTGCAACGCGGGAACCATCGTCGTACTGACAGTTTCCGACGCGCCACTGGACTAACAGAATAACAACACACCCACCTGAGGCAGGAAAACGGAAGTCCTGCATCAGGTGGGTATTTTTGGGCGTTGTCTTTTTCTGTCGGAAACAGTAATCGTTCGGTAACATCTTATCTCCACACTGTGGTAAAATAGAGTTATACGGCGAAAAAGCCCGGCGGCGCGGAATACAGCCGCTGACGGGCGCGGAAAGGATGATAGCATGGCTGCAAATCGAATTCTTGTTGTGGAGGACGACGCGAGCATTTCCTCGGCGGTCGCTTTGAACCTGCGCCTTGCCGGGTATGAATACCGCGTATTTGACGACGGAGCGCAGGCGGCGGAGTACTTGGAGCGCGACTACTCATTTGACCTTGCGCTGCTTGACATCATGCTGCCGGGGGTGGACGGCTTCGCCCTTTTTGCGCACATGGAGCGCTACAACATCCCCGTGATTTACATGACGGCTAAAACCGACAGCGAGTCGGAGGTGCGCGCGCTCATAGACGGTGCGGAGGACTACCTTGTCAAGCCCTTTGACATGCTCACGCTGCTGGTGCGCATTGAAAAGGTTCTGGCAAGGACGGGACGGCTCAATCAAGTCTACCGCTTTGGCGACATCACCCTTGATTCCGAGAACAGGGAGATTACCAAAGGCGGCGTGCGGGTGGATTTAACGCCGCTGGAGTTTGATGTGCTGCGAATACTGATGAAGCACAAAAACCGCACGGTCTCCCGCGAGCGGATCTTGAACGAGATTTGGGGCGAGGACTATTTTGGCGATCTACGCACTGTTGATGTGCGCATTGCCAACATCCGAAAGAAGCTCGGCTTTACCGACGAGATACGCGCGATTTCCAAAACCGGCTACCGCTTGGAGGAGAGGCGCAAATGAAGCTGCACTACAAAATTTCGCTGGTCTGCGGTGCTGTGCTGGCCGCGGTCATTCTGCTGTGTACCGCGGTTCAGCTGCACACAACATCACAAAATCTGTTGGTCATGGCAGCGGAGCGCGCCTGCGAAAAGCAGCGAGTCCTGGCTGATTCTTTTGTGGAAATGGTGAATTACTTCGGCAGTGAGGATGACTCCCCCGCCGTTCGCCGCAGTCTGATGAGCTACTGCTTCAAGCGCTTTGCCGACGGGCGCGGGGTGCTCATTGCTGACGGCGAAGTGCTCTGCGGCGATGTCGGGTTCTCACCGGCGGACTACCTGCCGCTGAGCAGCCGCGAGGGGCAAAAGCACAGCGCCGCCATAATTGGCGGAAAGCAATATAATATAGTAGGCAGCAGCGTTGACCTTGCGCAAAGCGCCGCGCCGCTGTGCCTTGTGTTTGTGGCCGAGGACATTTCGGCCGTTTACGCGCAGATAGCTGAGCTTCGCGCGCGGTTTTTGTGCATTGGGATTTCAGGGCTGTTGCTGGGGCTCACGCTGGTTGTTCTGCTCGTCCACCGCGCGCTCGCGCCGCTGGGCGCACTGCGGCAAACCGCCGCAGACATTGCCGGGGGCGATTACGGCGGACGCGCGGACATCCACTCGCGCGACGAGGTGGGCGCGCTGGCGCAAAGCTTCAACGCCATGGCGGAGGCGGTGCAAAGCCGCATAAACGAGCTGACGGAGACCGCCGAGCGCCAGCGGCTGTTCATCGGCGCGGTGAGCCATGAGTTCAAAACGCCGCTGACCGGGATTCTGCTCAACGCGGATAACCTGCAAAACGCCTACATGTCCGAGACTGAGCAGGAGGCGGCGCTTTCCGCCATCCACGGCCAAGCGGCATGGCTCGAAGCGCTGGTGCAGAAGATGCTGAGGCTGATAACGGTGAGGCAGGATATCTCAGTCAGCGTCTTTCCCGCCTCCCATCTTCTTGAGCGGGTGTGCGAGAGTACGCGCGGGATTTTGGCGGGCAGAGGCATCAATCTTGAGATACGGCAGGCGGACTTTGACATTACAGGTGACATTGACCTTTTGCAGTCGGCACTGGTGAACCTGGTGGACAACGCCGCTAAAGCCTCCGTCGACGGCGGCGAAATAACAATCACCGCGCAGGGTGGCACGATAACGGTGAAAGACCACGGGGGCGGTATACCACTGGAGAGCCTTGCGCACATAACCGAGCCGTTTTACACCCCGGACAAGTCGCGCAGTAAACGGCAGGGCGGCGCGGGGCTGGGGCTTGCGCTGGTACGTGAGATTGCGGACGCGCACTCCGCGGCGCTGGAAATTGAGAGCGTGCCGGGCGCGGGGACGAGTGTGAGTATTCATTTTGAACAATAATCGTTTGGTGATTGCGCGGTAACGACTTTTTAGCGGGAATATGGCAGAATGGCGGTACACTAAACGGAACGAGGTAAAGCTTATGAAACGAGCAAAGAAATTTATCTGCCTTATTATGGCAGCCCTGATGCTGTGTACCGCCGGATGCGCGCAAGGTGCGGCGGGTACCGTGCCAGAAAGCGCCGCGCCCACCGCGAAAGTGACCGACAGCGCCGGTACAGCCGGGAATTTTGCCGCTTATGAAGTGCCTGAGCGCTTTTGCGGGAGCTGGTCAGGCCTGGAGGAGAGCCTATTTGTAAACGCGGACGCGGAAATTATCCTGCCGGACACCGACCGGCTTTTCACAGCCAAGGTTGAGCGCCGCGCCTTTACTCAGGCCGAGGCCGACAGGATGACAGCGGTTTTCACGCGGGGCAGCAGCCTGTGCGAGTTCCCCACAACCACCAAGCAGGAGTACGCGGAGAGAATCGCACGGTGTGAGGCCATGCTAAACGGCGAAATACCATATGAGGGCGACGGAACAATTGAGCGCCTGCCGGAGGTAATAGAAGCGGCGCGCAGATACATGGAGGCCGCGCCGAACGAGGGTGAGCGTTTCCCGGCGGAAACGCGCTTTCACCCGGAATCGCTGCCTGCCGGGGCAGTCGGCGGTGACAGTGATGCGCGGGTTATTGAGGGCTATGCCGAGGTCGGGGGGCGTGAAATCTACTGCGCGATACGAAATTCCGGCGGCAAGTCAGACGATTACGCGCGGTTTTGGGACGCAGGCTACGGCGACATAAACGGGCTTGACACCCTGTCGCAGGCACAGCGCGGCGAGGACATTACACCCGCTGTCTCCGAAGCGCAGGCCATACGCATGGGCGACGCTTTGATAGCGGAGTTGGGGCTTGGCGGTTTTGTCTGCGACGGCGCGGAGCCGGTAATCTATCTGAGCGGGGCAGCCATGGCATGCGAGAGCGAGGAGGAGTATAATTCCGCCATTGCGGATTGTGAAACAGGCTGCCGGCTTGAATACGTGCGGCAGATAAACGGCGTTTCCCTTGGTCAAACAGGGATAGCGGGCAATGACATTGAGGACGGGCTTGCGTACATGGGCACCTGGGCATATGAGCGCGTACAGGTTTATGTGGCCGGGGACAAAATAGCGTGGTTTTCATGGACGAATCCATACACCGAGCCTGAGATTATTGCGGAGGATGTGGCGCTTCTCCCCTTCTCCGATGTTGAGGATATCTTTGCAAAGATGATTTTCGTCAAGAACCACTACCTGCTTGAGGCAAACCGCGTCAACGGTTTTGTGACCGTGCGCAGCATGGACATCGACAAGCTTCGGCTCACGCTCATGCGTGTGCGGAGCAAGGACTCCCTGAGTGAGGGCACTATCATACCCGTGTGGGATTTTTATGGCACAATCTCCGCCCGCGCCGCGGACGCACAGCACAGCGCCATGGTGAGCAGCGAGCCGCACTATGGAGTTGTGCTGACCATAAACGCCATTGATGGTACTGTTGTTGACCGGGCGCTTGGTTATTAAGAATAGCATATAGACACAGAAACCCCGCAGTCAGCCGACTGCGGGGTTCCATCATATTAACAGCTGAAACACAGGTATTTTATCACAGCTCCGGGTAAAGGGGAAAGCGCTCGCAGAGGGCTATGGTCTGCTGCTTGACCTCATCCGCCACGGCGTCGCCCTCGCGCAGGAGGCGGCCTATCATGGCGCCAATCTCGTGCATCTCCGCTTCCTTCATGCCGCGCGTTGTGACTGCGGGCGAGCCGAAGCGCATGCCGGAGGTCTGCTTGACGGGCAGGGTATCAAAGGGGATGGCGTTCTTATTGGCCGTGATATTGGCGTGGTCAAGAAGATCCTGAGCCTCCGCGCCGTTTCTGCCGGTGCTGAGCACCTCAACATTTATGAGGTGATTGTCCGTGCCGCCGGATACAAGGCGCAGACCCTGTTTGATAAACTCGTCAGCAAGTGCGGCGGCGTTGAGCTTGACCTGGTGCTGATACGCCTTGAACTCCGGACGCAGAGCCTCACCGAAGCAGATGGCCTTGGCCGCGATGATGTGCATGAGCGGGCCGCCCTGAGTGCCGGGGAACACGGCGCTGTTTATCTTCTTGGCGAGCTCGTCCTTGCAGAGGATGAGCGCGCCGCGCGGGCCGCGCAGGGTTTTATGCGTGGTGGTGGTAACAACATGGGCATAGGGCACAGGGCTGGGGTGCTCACCCGCCGCGACAAGGCCCGCGATGTGCGCCATATCTACCATGAGATACGCGCCAACCTCGTCCGCTATCTCGCGCATTCTTTTAAAATCTATAATACGGGAATAGGCGCTGGCACCGGCGATTATG
>CAUABY010000049.1 GCA_958427375.1 uncultured Eubacteriales bacterium | reverse complement strand
CGCATGGGCGTTTTTCTGCCCGTCAAAACCCTGTGTGTCCTTGTCTGCCGATGCTGAATTTGAAAAAGCATTCGGGGATTTTATAGACCGCAGATAGTATGACGAAGCCAGCAACGCTATGCTGGCATTAACACGGAGTGCATTTATAGCCGGATGGAAAGCCGCAGGCGGAACCATGCCGGAGCCTCAACCTGTGTTCACAATTCTGGATAGTAATAAGAAGTGCAAAAAATAAATATCTAAAATTAAAAAGAGCCGTTCTATGGAAGAAAAATCTTACTTATTATCTTGCGCATTTTCTTAATATTTCAACATCCCCCAAATTGGCTGACCGTGCCAGAAAAGGACACTGCTTCATACAGTGTCCTTTTTATTTATTCGGGCTTTTTTAGCTCGGAAATTTTTTATTTTTCTATTGATGAGAAATACGGTTTCAGGTGTCTATACGTGACTCGAACCGCATTTTTGCTTTTTGTGGAGACATTTGAGCGCGGTGAACACATGTCATTGCCTTGTTCCGCAAAAATTTATACTAAAAGCTGAAAAAATCCGAACCCTTATCCCTTATGGATTAGTATTTTTTGTTTTATTCTGTTTCTTTTCGTTTTTCAGCCGCTCTGCGCGCTCAAGCAGCGCCTTGAAGTGGCTGCCGTTGTGCGCGCCCTCGGTGAGGTTCGGGTAGGCCTTGGCTATGCGGATATGTACGGCGTTGTGGCCGAGCGTTTCGGTGAGCTTTTGCTCAAGCTCCTGTCTGCGCGCCTCGCGCCGCGCCTGCCGCTCGTCTTCGCGCGCTTTCAGCTCGCTGTTTATCTTACTGCGCTTTTCCGCAAACTCCTGCATGGCCTCCACGCCCTTCTCGTGCAGCTCAGGATAGCGCTCTTCAAAGGCCTCGCCGCGCTCGCGGCCGCGCTCATATCCCTCAAAGAGCTTTTCACCCACGCCGTCAGACACCGCGGTGAGCATGCGTTCAAGCTCCTCGGCCGCTTTGAAGCGCTTTGGCAGCTTCAGCAGCTCAACAAGCGTGATAAGCGCGTCCGCCGCGATTAGCACCGTGAATATGCCGATGAGCCACCAGCCGAGCTTGATGGGGATGAGCTGCACAAGCTTCCAGATGGCCGGGTGGACAACATCCACCACCAGCACACAGGCAAGCCCCCAGAGAATTGAAAACTCAAGGCAGACATAGCCCTTGATATTGAAGGGGTTATTGCTGTAATCCCACCACTTGTCATGGAAAAAGGTTTCCATGATGAAGCCGATGATAAACTCCAGCGCGGTGGTAACAAGCATACTGCCTAAAAACAGCAGTATGAAGCTGTCCTTCACCGGCTCAAGCAGCCACAGCACCAGCGCCACGCCGAAGCCGTATATGGGGCAGACCGGGCCGTTGAGAAAGCCGCGGTTGACAAACTTGCCGCTCTTGCAGGCGGCGAACACCACCTCACAGCACCAGCCGAGAAAGGCATAAATAAAAATTACACACGCGGTATTATACAAGGTCTGCATTATTCTCCCTCCTGTTTATTTCTATCTAACTGACCGCGCGCCCGTCGCTGTGCGATATACACCGTGGGCAGGCTTATCACAAAGGGCACAAAATACGTCGCCGCACGGTACAGCACGAGCGCCGCGCTGACCGTGTTCTCCTGCGCGAATGGGCCGAACAGCAGCGCAAAAGCAATGTCAACAGGCCCAAGGCCGGACACGCTCGGCACCACGCCGCCGATGAGCCAGACAAGCGAGCTCAGGGTTTCGCCGTGGAAAAAGCCTATTCTCCCCGCGCCGAGCGCCGCAAAGGCCAGCAGCGGCACCGAGTAGACAAGAAGAAGCTTCGCCGCGTTGATGAGCAGCAGGCGCGGAATGCAGCCGCGCTGCCCGGCCATATTGCCAAGCTCGGTATACATGAGGTCGATATTCTCTTTCCACTTGCCCTTTTTCTCACCGAGCCTGCCCTTGTCCGGCAGCTTGTCGATGAGCTTATTGATAAACATTCTCAGCCTGTTCCACGTGCAGAGCAGAACGAGGAATGAAATAATCGCAATGCACAGGGCGAAGCCCGGCACAAGGTAGCCGATGACTTCCGGCACAGCGGTGCGGAGCCAATGGTAGTTGAAAGCCAGTGTCACTAATGCAAAGGCCGCGATTACAGCCTTGTGAAAGACATATTTCAGCGTCAGCATACCTATGGAGTGGCCAACGTCTAACTTGTACGAGTAGAGATACGCGCTTTGCAGCGGTATGGTTGCGATGCTATTGGTACACACAAGGGCAAAAATGCCCATCATCGTCATTTCAAAGGCCTGGCGATAGCTAAGCTCCGGCACGCGGGTTCGCACAAGGTACATGCACATCAGCGAATCGAACAACTGATAGCCCATGCCCGCAATCAAAATCAACACTATAAGCCATGCCGGCGCGCCCTTTACCGCCGCTGCTATCGCGGGCAGCCGGTCTTTGAAAACGACGACCGTCACCGTGAGCAGCAAAAGCAAAACCGCAACGCTGATGATATATCCGCGTTTTTTCTTATTCATATGCAAACACCGTTAAAATTTTCTCCGCCGCACTCAGGCACCGCGCTGACCGGGCGCGCCGACTATGCGCACCAGCTCCTCGCTCGCCTTGTCAAAAATGAGCTTTTGCCCGGCGGAATTTGGATGGATGCCGTCAGAGCAGAGATACATGTCCTTCTCCTCAACATCCGTGGGGAAAGCAGAGCGCAAATCGAGTATCGGGCAACCGCGCTCTTTTGCGATAGCCGCCGCGATGCCGCTGTATTTCTCCTGCCAGCGGGATATGGCCTCAAGATCGCCGAGCCAGTGCAAAATTGCATCCTTATCCAGCCCGCCGCGCGTTACAAAGTCGAGATAGCGGTGTGAACTTATCGGGGGCAGGGTAGAAACTATCGGCCAGCTCCCGTTTTCATACACGCGCGATATAAGCTCGTTATATATCATGGCAAAGCGCTCAGGCGGTGTGACGCACTCATGCTCGCCGTCAGGCAGCGCCGCGACTTCTTCCCAGCGGTAGGCGCAGTCGTTCCCGCCGAACTCAATCACCGTGTAATTGCCGAGGCTGCCGCGCCGTAAATCCGACTCCATGCGGGCAAGCCCCTTGTCGACTGTTGAGCCGAAGCTGCTTCTGTTTTTTATCAGCACATTGTTCTCCGTCTCAAAACGCTCAATCAGCTCGCGGTGGCGGGTATACTTCCCGTCCTGAAGCTGCACGCCCTCAAAAATGGAGTCGCCGTAAATATTTATTCTCATTAAAACTTTCTCCTCGCGCTCACTCGCCCGCCTCAGACTCCACGGACAGCGGCAAATCCACAACAAAGGTCGTGCCCTCGCCTTCGGCGCTGTCGACCGTTATCGTGCCGCCGCTCCCAGTCACGATTCTGTACACGAGCGCAAGGCCAAGGCCATTGCCCTCGCCCTGATGCGAGCTGTCGCCCTGATAGAACTTGTTGAAAATCCGGTTGATGTCCTCCGGCGCGATGCCCGCGCCCGTGTCGCTGATGGTGAACACAACCCGCTCCGCCTGCTTTTTCAGCAGTATTCTTATTCCGCCGCCATAGGAATTGAACTTGATGGCGTTGTCGATTAGGTTCGTCCACACGTGCTGCATGAAAACCTCATAGCCGCAGTACTCCACCTCGTCCATCTCCACGTCAAGCTCGATATCCTTCTCCGTCCACTTGCGCTCAAGCGCCAGAATGGACTGGCGGATTTGCTCATCAAGGCTGTATGTATTCGCCTTGGGCCTGAAAGTGCCGCTGTTGACCTTGTTCAAAAGCAGGATGTTCCCCACGAGGTCGGAAAGGCGGCGCGTGTTGAAAATTATTTTCTCCACGTACTGTGCCTGCTGCTCGCGCGGCAGCTCCGTGTCCTGTAGGAGCACCGCGTAGCCCTCAATGGCGTTTATCGGCGTTTTGAACTCGTGAGAGACGTTGGAGATAAAATCGGTCTGCAGGGTCTCCGCCTCAACCAGCGCCTTGCTCATCAGGTTAAAGCTTTCGTACACCTCCGCGATGTCGCTGATATTGTGCTTGACCTCAAGCTGCTCGCCATAGTCGCCCTTGGTGACCCTGCGCATGGCCTCTGCCAAGACTACCAGCGGCTTTATGAACTTGTCGTTGAGCAGCATGGCGATGAGCACCGCGAACACAACGCTGCAAACCAGTATTCTCGCGCCGGTGGACATGCCGAGGGAGATGCCAAACTTGTCGTTGAGCAGCCACGACAGCCCAAAGGCCAGCATCACGACGAGGATTACCCCGACAGTAACGGAGGTGTAGAATTTGAACTGGTAGCCTGGGTGCAGCTCTTTTATTTTGTCTTTCAGCCGCTTCATAGCTTTTCAACCTTGTAGCCGAGGCCGCGCATGGTGACAATGCGAAAATCTGTGTTGTCCTTAAAGCGCTCGCGCAGTCGGCCTATGTGTACGTCCACCGTGTGAGTGGTCGTCTCCGATTCATAGCCCCAGATATCGTCCATCAGCTGCTGGCGCGTGAAGATGCGCCCCGGATACGAAGCCATCTTGTAAAGCAGCATGAATTCCTTCTGCGGCAGAATCATGCTCTGCCCGTTTGTGGTGACGGTCAGCGAATCGCACTCCATGAGCGTGTCGCCCACGACCAGGCGGCGCTCGTTGATTATCTGCGCGCGGCGCAAAAGTGCCGAGACGCGCAAAAGCAGCTCATTTACATTGATGGGCTTTATCATGTAGTCGTCCGTGCCGGAGACAAAGCCCTCGCGCATATCGTCAAAGGCCTCGCGCGCGGTTATCATCAGCACCGGGATATTGCTGCCTGAGGCGCGGATGGCCTTGACAAGCTCATACCCGTCCATCACGGGCATCATAATGTCCGATATGAGCAGGTCATAGTAGCTCGTCTCCATCGCGTCAAGAGCTTTTTGGCCGTTCGCCACGCCGACGACTGAGTAGCCGTTTTTTATGAGGACGTGGGTGAAAAGCTGCCTGAGCTCATTGTCGTCCTCCGCTATAAGTATCTTAAACATACGCCCCTCCGTATTTTTTGAAGATTATGACCCCATTTTGTTTTTTTATTTTACCAGTCCACAATAAACTTTATTTCAATTATAATTCAACAATAGTTTATTTACAACGTTAAAAACGTCAAAATAACACCGTATGGTCATCTGCCGCCGCAAACAGCAGCAAATGACCGACGATGTTATTTCTTCTCTCCAAATCAAGGCCCGGCAAGGGACTTCGATTTTTTTAGTTTGCGGCGCCGCTTCACACGGCGACTGACAGCTTGAGCCTGCCGCCGTTAATAACAGCCGCGATAGAGTCCCCGGAGGCGGCGCGCCCGTCGAGCAGCAGCTCCGCCGCCGCGTCCTCTATGCTGTGCTGCACCGTGCGGCGCAACGGGCGCGCGCCGAACTTCTCATCGTAACCCTCGGCGGCGAGCCAGCGCGCCGTCTCCTCCGGCACAATGAGATGCAGCCCCAGCTTCTCAAATCGCGCCTTGAGCGTTGTCAGCATGGTCTGCGTGATGGCGTACATGTTCTGCTCGGTCAGGCGGTGGAAAACTATCATCTCGTCGACGCGGTTGAGAAACTCAGGGCGGAAGGTGCTTCTCAGCTCTTCCATCACCTGCGAGCGCATCTCCTCCTCCGCCCTGCTTTCCCCGCCGCTGAAGCCCAGGCGCGGCCTGCCGTCAGTTATCGCCTTCGCGCCGACATTCGAGGTCATCACGATGACGGTGTTTGAGAAGTCTATGCGCCGCCCGGTGGAGTCGGTGAGGTGACCGTCGTCCATTATCTGCAAAAGTATGCTCCACACGTCCTCGTGCGCCTTTTCAATCTCGTCAAAGAGTACGACCGACCACGGCTTGCGCCGCACTTTCTCTGTCAGCTGGCCGCCGTCCTCGTAGCCGACATAGCCCGGAGGTGAGCCGATGAGCCGGCTGACCGTGTGCTTTTCCATGTATTCCGACATGTCAAGGCGTATCATGGCCTGCTCGTCGCCGTACACAGTCGCGGCGAGCGCGCGGCACAGCTCGGTTTTGCCCACGCCCGTGGGACCTAAGAAGAGGAAGCTGCCGACGGGGCGCGCCGGGTCTTTCAGCCCCACGCGGCTGCGGCGGATTGCCCGCGCCACGGCGGAGACGGCCTCATCCTGCCCGATTATGCGCTTTTTAAGCTCGGCTTCGAGGTTTTTCAGCCGCTCACTCTCGTCCTTGTCGATTCCCGTCACAGGGATGTTCGTCCAGCGCGACACGACCTGCGCAACATCGGATGCCGATACGAGATCGTCCGCCCGCCCGGAGACGTGGACGCCCGCCGAAGCCTCGTCGATAAGGTCAATGGCCTTATCCGGCAGGAAACGGTCACTTATATAGCGCACGGAGAGCTCATAAGCCGCCGTCAGCGCCTTGTCACTTATGCGCACTTTGTGGTGCTCCTCCAAGCCGCGCCGCAGGCTTTTGAGCATTTCAAGTGTCTGCTCGCGGTCCGGCTCCGCCACGCGCACGGGCTGAAAGCGCCGCTCAAGCGCCGCATCCTTTTCGATATGGCGGCGGTACTCCTCCGGCGTTGTCGCGCCGATTATCTGCACCTCGCCCCGGCCGAGCGCGGGTTTGAGGATGTTCGCCGCGTCAATCGCGCCCTCGGCACTGCCAGCGCCGATTATCGTGTGCAGCTCGTCAACGAAGAGGATTACATCTCCCGCGCGCTTTACGTCTTTCAACACCGCCTTCACGCGCTCTTCAAA
The DNA here is from genome assembly GCA_958427375.1 of uncultured Eubacteriales bacterium. Taxonomy (GTDB): domain Bacteria; phylum Bacillota; class Clostridia; order Oscillospirales; family Oscillospiraceae; genus Limivicinus. The sequence goes on along the minus strand of CAUABY010000049.1, from coordinate 4,336 downwards.
GTCGCCGCGGTACTTCGTCCCCGCGAGCATTGCGGGAACATCGAGTGAAACTATGCGCTTTTTGCTAAGCTCCGCCGGGGCATCGCCGCGCGCGACCTGCATTGCAAGCCCCTCGGCCACAGCGGTCTTGCCCACGCCCGGCTCACCCACAAGCACGGGGTTATTTTTCGTGCGGCGCGAGAGGATTTGCACCGTGCGCAGGATTTCCTCCCCGCGCCCGACGACGGGGTCAATGCCGCCGGTCAGGGCAAGCTCGGTCAGGTCGCGGCTGTACTGGTCGAGTATGCGTGTCTCCGTGCGGCGTATCGTGCTGCGCACGGCACCCGCCGTGGGCTTGCTGCGGCTGTTGGGCGCACCGAACACGTCCATGAGATCTGTGTATATGTCGTTGATGTTCGCCCCCGCGTTTATCAGCGCGCGCACACCGCCGCTGTCGCTCTGGCGGATAACGCCGAGTATGATATGCTCCGTGCCAATATAGCCCTGATGCAGCGCGTCAGCCTCGGCGGCAGCTTTCTCCATGGCGAGGCGCGCGCGTGTGGTCAGGCCCTGTCCGGGCGTGGCTTCCGCGCCGACGCCGAACAGAGTGGTCACGGCGCGGCGAAGCTCCGCCTCCCCGATGCCGCGCTTTTCCAGTATGCGCGCGCCAAGTCCATCGCGCTCCATTGTTATGCCAAGCAGCAGGTGCTCAGTGCCGACATAGCTGTGGCCGAGCGAGCCCGCCGCCTTTCTCGCGTTTTCAATTGCGAGCTCTGCCCGCTGTGTAAATTGTCCGTTGCTCTTCAAGTTCTTTGCCTCCCCGCAAGCGCACTAACAGAATTATCCCGCATATGCCGCGCCGATAAAAGCGAAACAGCACTGCGATCAGGAAAATTATCCCCAGCTTAAGGAAGAAATATAAAGCGTCACAAATTTTTAATTGATTTTTCTCTATTCTGTGCTACAATGTGATAGAAAAGGTCTTTGGACCGAAAATACATATGGAGGTAACATTATGGCTTTTGTTATCACTGACGAGTGCCTGTCCTGCGGCACCTGCGCTGCTAACTGCCCTGCCGACGCAATTGATATGGGTGATCTTCACTACGTTATCGACGCTGACAAGTGCCTTGATTGCGGCACCTGCGCCGCCAACTGCCCGGCTGACGCTATCGTCCAGCAGTAATCGAAAAAAAAGAAGGAGCTCAGCGGCTCCTTCTTTTTTTATACTTGTTGGCAGTTAATAAGCGCAACGGTAGAATCGGCAGACAAGAGCACACACGCCTGACAGCGCGTCTTTAAGACGCTTTTTGCTCTTTTCGCTTTGATGGGCGGCAGCCCATCTGCATCTCAAAAAGAAAAAATCGCTCATAAATACATCGCTGTCAGGTGCCCGCAGTTTTGCCGGAGCAGAAATGCGCTCAGGCAATGAAAAGCCCGCTGAGAATACTTTGTGTATTGTCAAGGGCTTTGAAGCCGCATGGGCGTTTTTCTGCCCGTCAAAACCCTGTGTGTCCTTGTCTGCCGATGCTATTATTGTATACGCATTTCAGGATGAGTTTATATGAACAATTTTTGTGATTTATGGCCGGGCGGCCCCAAGTTTGCGCAGGCGGAGCATTTCCGCCTCAGCACGGACTGTGTACTGCTCAGTGATTTTATAAATACGGGCGCCGCACAGCGCGGTATTGACCTCGGCTGTGCCTCCGGTGCTATCATGCTGCTGCTCCTTGCGCGCACTGAGCGGCTGCACATGACCGGGCTTGAAATTCTGCCTGAGGCCGTGGAGCTTGCGCGGGAGAACATGGCGGTGAACGGCCTTGCCGAGCGCGCCGTGCTCATCTGCGGTGATATCCGCGCGCATCGAGAGCTGTTCAAGTCCGGGAGCTTTGATTTAGCCGCCGCCAACCCGCCGTACTTCCCTGTTGACCGCGGCGCGCTCTCTCCCGTCGCCGGGCGCTCGTCCGCGCGCGGCGAGAGTCTGTGTACGCTGGACAATATCTGCGCCGCTGCCGGATGGCTGCTGCGCACGGGCGGCAGTTTCGCTCTCGTCCACAAGCCGGAGCGGCTCAGCGAGGTGTTCTGCACCATGGTGAAATACGGCCTTGAACCAAAGCGCCTGCGGCTTGTTGAGAACAGAGCCGGAGCTAAGCCCTCGCTCGTTTTAGTGGAGGCCAAGCGCGGCGGCAGGCCAGGCCTCAACATCGAGCCGCCGCTTATTTTGAACAGCGCTGACGGCTCCCCCACCGACGAGTATAGGCGGATTTATCACATCGTCTGAGCGGCACCCCGACCCCGTCAGCCGCCCAGTCGGCGGTTGATTAACTGATATTTCTATAATATAAATCTTCAGCCCTGCCCTTGGCGTAATCCACAGGCAGGGCTGTTTGTATTAAAGATTTGCTATTCTGTTGCGGCGCGGCGCATCAAGCCCCCGCTTTTTGGAATTCGATTTCGCCGATGGGCTGTTTGTCCCAGTCGTAATAGCGGACTATTAACTTGTCGCTCAGCGTGCCCTGGCACATGTTGGCCTCGAAGTACCAGTTGCCGTCATCCTCCAAAACGGCGCCGCCCTCGCTGTAGCTCAGGCCGACGATTTCTACCTTCATAATGTTCCGATAGGCTTCCTCATCCGTCTCAGTTTCCATCATTTTAATGTTTATGCCGAGCGCGGTCTCCGTCACGCTCATATCTCCGACAGTCACGCCCGGAACCGCGTCAGCATTAACCGGGTGATATGTCATCTCATCCTCCGTGGCGGGCGCCTCGTTAAGGATAAAGGGCAGCTCCACGCGCTGCACCTCGTCGCTGCCAGCCTCAAGCGCATAGACAAGGCACACAGCCTCCGCGTTCTCGGTGGCCCTTGCTTTGTTCGCTTTTGTAAGTATCACCATTTCGCTGTCGGAAAGATTCTGCATAAGCTGAGACGCGTTGCCAATCTCCTCATCGCCGACCTTAGTGATTTTCGCACCCACGAGCAGCAGCTTCTTCCCCTGCGTGTCGGCATACTCCTGCAATGTTTCATCCCCCGTGAGACCTATGCTGCTGAGAGTATCCTCCTCCGGGATTGCATCCGTCGGCACAACGATGTACTCGTCGCCGCCGTCAATTTTAACGGTCGCGATTACATTTGCGCTGTCGCTGAGGCTCTCGGTAATCGCACATGTCCAGCCCTCGCCCTGTGCCGCCGCGCTCTCCTGCTGAATATATGGCTCCGCCGCTTCGGGCAGTTCTCTGTTAGAGTTGTTGAACAGTTCTCTGATGCCGAATAGGTTCATGGCATAAGCTGTCACGGCCAGTGAGAGCAGCAAGCAGGCCGCCGGGATAAGCACAAGCAGCTTTTTATGTGAATACGCGGACTTAACATTCGCGGAAACAGTGTCAAACTCGCCCTCTTGTATATATTTCGGGTCGATATAACTAAGCTCCTTCATAAATTCTTTGCCTTTCATATATAAACGCCCTCCTTTTCCAAATAACTTTGCAGCTTTGTCCGTGTGCGCAGAAGCTGCATCTTAACCTTACTCTCCGTCATGCCATAGCGCCGCGCGATTGCGGCAACGCTGTCCGCGAACCAATAGCGGCGGACGAAAATTAGACGGGAGTCTTTTGAGAGGCTTTCCAAGAAATCGTTCAGCGCCTCTGTAATCTCCGCGCTTTCGGAATAGCGCTCCTGACTGGGGTCTGGGATACATTGCTCCAGCTCCTCAGTGATTGAAATTATCTCCGCCCGGCGCTTTGCGGCAAGCTTCCAGTTTAGAAGATTCAGGGAGAGATTGCGGCAAATAGCGGCAATATAGGCATAAAAATACTGAGGGCGCGCATTCGGTATAGAGTCCCATGTTTTCATATATGTGTCGTTTACGGCTTCCTCAGCGTCCTCACGGTTTTGCAAAATTCCATTGGACAAGGCGCGCAGCCTTCGGCCGTAAGCAGCATCGGTGGCATAAACTGCGTCCTCATCTCGGTTCCAGAACAGGCTGATAATTTGATTATCTGTCACGATTACACTTCCTTTCGTATGGCTGGCACGCACCGTTTTGTGTGTTGGCTCGCGTCAGCTTTGGGCCCTTCACTCTATTAGACAGCGGCGGATACCGAAAAGTCACATGTTTTCAAAAAATATCGAAAAATTATGTCCGCTATATTATGCCATGTGCTTCACTTGAAAACCAGCAGAATATATGATAAACTCATTTCGTTTCACAGCATAGCTTATATTACATAAAAAGTGTAAAAAGAAAAATGAAAGTTGTGTTTCTGCATGGATTAGGGCAGACAGCAAAGGATTGGCAAGCTGTGGCTGAGTTTACCGCCGCGGCTGATGTTGATTGTCCTGAGCTTTTCTCCTCGGCAA
>CAUABY010000048.1 GCA_958427375.1 uncultured Eubacteriales bacterium | reverse complement strand
GGTCAATCCAATAAGCGGATAGAGCAGCGCTTTCCTCTCACGCATGAGCCGCGCAATGAGATAGGCGAGCAGTACGGTGAGTAACGTGAGCAGCACATACATGCGTATCATCAGCATTGTTGAAAGGCCGATGGTGCTTAAGCCATAGATTAAAACCGCCGACACCGCGCAAAGGCGGCTGTCGAACAGCATAAACGCCAGCTTGTACAGCACAAAAAGCGCCAGCAGGTAGATAACGAGGTCGAGAATCAGCCCCGTCCACATTGAAAACTCCCCCGGCACGAGCGAGCTGACAAAATTGAAAAGCCAGTAATAGAGCGGCGGATGTACGTCGCGCGTCTGGTTGTAGTACACAGAGCCCGCGTCAAAGCGGTCGTCCTCGCCGACAGTGAGATAGTCCGTCAGCTCCTCACGTGTCATCACCTTGTTGATGAGGTCGCCATCCTTAATGTCGGTCACATAGGGCGCGTAGCGGCTGTTGGCGAGGCCGTAAGTGTAAATCTCGTCAATGAACATGCCGTCCTTGCGCGAGGCGAACATCAGGCATACGGCACAGACGAGCACCAGCGCGAGAATGAGCGCGGTGTATTTTTTCAGCCAATTTTTCATTGGACGCTCCATCCTGAAATAAAATCATACTATTATACGACAAAAGGGGCATTTTAGCAATACATATATATTATTAATAATCCGTCAACAAACTGTGACGGAACTGTCGGCAAAGCGCCGCCGGGCTTGACAATATCAGGCGGATAGGCTATGATTTAGTTAAAATAATTATGATTTTGGAGTGATATTATGAAAATGAAGAATATAAAAGCGGGGATTTATGATAAAAAATGAGTAAAAACACCGCAAAGAGCACGGACGGAAATTTCCTCTCCGGCCCTATAGTCCCCGCGCTTTTGAAGTTTTCGGTGCCGGTGCTGATGGCACTTTTTTTGCAGACCTTTTACGGCGCCTTCGATATGTGGGCGGTCGGGCGCTTCTGCGGCTCGGCGGAGGTGTCGGCCGTCTCCACCGGCAGCCAGACCATGCTCATCATCACCGGGCTCACCTCCGGCCTCTCCATGGGTACAACCGTCCTGTTAGGCACGAAGATTGGCGAGCGCGACGGGGAGGGCGCGGCGCGCGCGATATCGACGAGTGTGTATATCTTTACCGTGCTCGGCCTTGCACTGAGCCTCGTCACCACACTCGCCGCCCGCCCCATAGCCCTTTTGATGAACGCCCCGGCGGAGGCGTTGGAGCACACCGTGACCTATATCCGCATCTGCGGCGCGGGCTGCATCTTTATCGCGGCCTATAACCTTGTCTCCGCCATTTTCCGCGGCATGGGCAACTCCCGCGCCCCGCTCATCTTCGTTGCCATTGCCAGCGTCATCAACGTCGCGGGCGACCTATTCTTGATAGGCGGCCTGAAAATGGGCGCGGCGGGCGCGGCTATCGCCACAACCGCGGCACAGGCCATCTCGGTTGTGCTCTCGTGCCTGCTTATCAAAAAGCACGGCCTGCCCTTTAAAATAACGGGCGGCGCGTGCCGCTTCAACCTGAAAACGGCTGGCAGTGTGCTGCGCCTCGGCGCGCCGATTGCCCTACAGGATATGTGCAACGAGGTGTCCTACCTCATTATAATCGGCCTTGTCAACGCGCTCGGCCTCGTCATCTCGGCGGGCGTGGGTATCGCGGAAAAGCTCGCCATGTTCATTCTGCTCATACCGATGTCATACATGCAGTCGGTGTCGGCTTTCGTGGCGCAGAATACCGGAGCTGGGCAGCATGAGCGCGCCCGCCGCGCCATGTGGGACGGTATGCTCACCGCCGCCATCCTCGGCGCGGCCACGGCCTATGTCGGCTTTTTCCACGGCGATTTTCTCTCGTCCATCTTCATAGAGGACGCGGAGGTCATAGCGGTCTCGGCGGAGTTTTTGAAAGCCACGTCAATCGAGTGCTTTATCATGTCCATCGCCTATTGCTTCACCGGCTACTTCAACGGCATCGGCAAAACCGGCTTTGTCATGGCACAGGGGCTGTGCTCGGTGCTCGCCGTGCGTGTGCCTGTCGCGTGGTTTATGTGTACGCGGCCTAAGCCCGTGGTTTTCCACATCGGCCTTTCGGAGACGGCGGCGGCGGTGTTCATGCTCGTCGTCTGCGCGGCGTATTACGCCATCCTCTCCATAAAGCGCAGTCACCCCCACCAAAAGCAGTAATTTGTTGACGGCGGCGCGCGGCTGAGATAAAATATTATTCATCCATTTCCTTACGGAGGAATATATGAAGGGCTTGTTTTTAAGCCTCAAGGGCTATAAACGTGAATATCTGAAAAATGACCTCATCTCCGGCCTTGTGATTGCCGCGGTGTCAATCCCCATCTCCATGGGCTATGCGCAGATTGCGGGGCTCCCGGCGGTGTACGGGCTTTACGGCTCGCTTCTGCCGGTGCTGATTTTCGCGGTGTTTTCAAGCTCGCCGCAGTTCATCTTCGGCGTGGACGCGGCGCCCGCCGCCATGGTCGGCGGCATCCTCACCGGGATGGGCGTTTCCCTCGGCTCGCCGGAGGCGGCACAGCTCGTCCCGGTGCTGAGCTTTTATACAGCGCTTTGGCTGCTGCTCTTTTCCCTGCTTAAGGCCGGAAAGGTGCTTAATTACATATCAACCCCGGTCATGGGCGGCTTCATCAGCGGCATCTGCTGCACTATAATATTGATGCAGTGCCCAAAGCTTTTGGGTCACGGCGCGCGCTCAGGCGAGCTTTTCGAGCTGACGGTGCATCTTGTTGAGTGCTGTGCGGATATCCACTGGCTCTCTCTCGCGCTGGGCATTGCCGCGCTCGCGGTGCTCATCGCGGCCAAAAAGCTCTTCCCCAAGTTCCCCATGGCAATCGTCATCATGGTTCTGGGCGCGGCGGGTTCGTATCTGTTCGACCTTGCCGGGCGCGGCGTAGCCTGCCTCGCGGCGGTCGAGCCGGGCCTGCCGCGCATAGTTCTGCCCGATCTGCGCCTCATGGACGTGTCACAGGGGCTCGGCGCGAGCCTTTCTGTCGCCATCGTCATAATGGCGGAGACGCTCTTGGCCGAAAACAGCTTCGCCCTGAAAAACGACTATAAGCTCAACGATAACCGCGAGATTTTGACCTTCTCGCTCGCCAACTTCGCCTCGGCCTTTGTCGGCTGCTGTCCGACGAATGGCAGCGTGTCCCGCTCGGCAATGAATGAGCAGTTCGGCGGCAGGAGTCAGCTTGTCAGCCTCGTTGCGGCGACGCTGATGGTAGTGGTGCTCATCTTCTGCACCGGCTTCATTCGGTATCTGCCCGTGCCCGTGCTGACGGCTATCGTCATCTCCGCGCTCATGGGCGCGGTCGAGTTTGATGTGGCCAAAAAGCTCTTCAGGGCGGACCGCAAGGAATTTTATATCTTCATCGCGGCCTTTCTCGGCGTGCTGGTGCTCGGCACGATTTACGGCGTTATCATCGGCGTTGTCCTCAGCTTTGCCGATGTTATCCACCGCGCCTCCCAGCCAAAACGCGACTTTCTCGGCCTCATCCCAGACCGCCCCGGCGTGTACCCGCTTGGCCGCATGAGCGAGGCGCGGCCTATCGAGGGTATCGTCATCTACAGGTTCAGCGGCAGCCTGTTTTTTGCTAATATATCTCTTTTTCAGAGGGATATCGAGGACAGCATCAAGCCGGATACCCGCGCCGTCATCGTCGACGCGAGCGGCATTGTCAGCGTTGACAGCACGGCGGCGGAGCGCATGCTGATAATGTACCGCAAGCTCAAAGCGCGCGGCGTGAAGCTGTATATCACCGAGCATATCGGCGAGGTCAATGACGAGCTCCGGCGCTTTGGCGCTTCGGCACTTGTCGACGAGGGAGCGGTGCGCCGCAGTATGTTTTCCGCCCTTGTCGAGTGCGGGCTGAACGAGGATCTTGCTGACAGCCTTCTCCCTGCCGGGCTTCGGGGCGACTTTGCCGAGCTTTTGCGCCAGACGCAGGAGCTTGAGTGGGCTTACGGCGCGGACGCGGAGAAGAAGCTCCAAGCCATCGCCGGGGAAATGCTCTCCACGCTTGAAAACGTGGACGAGCGCGAGCGTGAGCATGAGCTTGAGTACCTGCTCCACCGCGGCGTGTGGCACGGCCTTGTCGACCAGGACGGTGTGCTCAGCTTCTTGGAGGAACGCCTGAGCGAGCTTGCCAGACTCCTCGGCCACAGCGAGGACGCGGTGCTTGAGGATATCGAGCGCGAGCGCGAGCGGCTTGTCCGCCATGTGCGTGAGCGGCGCCCGGAGCTTGCAAAATACCTGCGCGAGCACAGGGAGGAGCTTGAAAAGCACCTCAAGGAGCGCTACCCGGAGGCCGCAAAGCATATTGCCGAGGTGCGCGAACATTTACGCGAGGAGAGCGAAGAAAATGAGTGAGATGAGAATATTTGACCTCCACTGCGATACCCTTTTGGAGATTTATTTGAATAATAAGAGTCTGCGTGATTATGGCGGGCATATAAATCTTGACAAACTGAAAGAAGGCAGGGCGCTCGTGCAGTGCTTTGCCGCTTTCCTGCCCACGCATGACGCCGCCGAGGAGAGCGGCGTGACCCTGCCGCCGTATGAGATTTTCAATGACATGGCGGATTTGTTTGACGCGCAGATGTCCTCCTGCCCGGATAAAATCGCCCCGGCGAGAAGCTATGCCGACATAAAGCGCAATGCCGCTGAGGGCAGAATGTCCGCCGTCTTGACGGTGGAGGACGCGGTGCTTTTGGACGGGAAAATAGAGCGCGTGGACGAACTCTACAGGCGCGGCGTGCGCATGGCGGCGCTTACGTGGAACTATGAAAACTCCCTCGGCTTCCCAAATTCCCAAGACCCCGCACAGCATGCCCGCCCGTTGAAAGACTTCGGCCTTGAGGCTGTCGCGCGCATGAACGAGCTTGGCATAATAGTTGACGTGTCGCATCTCTCCGAGGGCGGATTCTGGAGCGTGGCCGAGCACAGCAAGCGCCCTTTCATAGCCTCGCACTCCTGCGCACGGGCGCTCTGCGACCACAGCCGCAATCTAACGGACGCCCAGCTTCGCGCCATCGCGGAACACGGCGGCATCTGCGGCGTGAACTTCTACTCCGCTTTCCTCAATGGCTCAAACTACAGCGCGAACGCCGACATAGTCCGCCATATGCGGTACATAAAGAACGCGGCGGGAATTGAAACCGTGGCGCTTGGCTCGGACTTTGACGGCATAGACTGTGAGCTGGAACTGCGCGACTATTCCCACCTTGACGAGCTGGTAGCGGCCATGAGCCGCGCCTTTACCGACGATGAAATAGACCTCATCCTCAACGGCAACGCCCTGCGCGTGTTCAAGGACGCGGTTGGATGAGAAGAATACAGCAAAAGCCGCAGGCTGCTATACAATTTGCGGCTTTTGTCCTATTTTTAGAATAATTCCTTGTTAAAATGCAGGGCATGTCGTATAATCAAGATAGAGTTTTAACACAAAAAACTACTGATTAGGAGGCAAGTATGACAAAGAATGTGATTTTCTGCTTCTCCGGCACAGGCAACTGTCTGGACATAGCAAAAAACATTGCGGCCGAGCTGAAAGATACGGACATAATAATGATGCGCGGCGAGCCCGCCGTTAAGGACGTGAGCTATGCCCGCCGCGTGGGCTTCGTGTTCCCCTGCCACGCAGGCGGCCTGCCCGGCGATGTTGAAAAGTATGTAAAGCAGCTCAAGCTTGCAGATAACGCCTATACTTTCGGCGTGTGCAGCTATGCCGGGTATATCGGCACGGGGCTTCATAAGCTCGATGAGATTATCCACCTTGACTACTGGGCGGGCATCTCCCACCACTGCTCCTGCATCTGGCTTCTGCCGCACAATCTCATGCTCCCGCCTGTGTCGGTTGATGCGGCGCAGCGCCGCTCCGAGCGCAAGGCAAAGGCCGTCGCGGCTGAGGTGCTCTCCGCGCGCCGCCGCGATAAGTGCCCGCCCAATAACCCCCTCAACGCGCTTGAGTGCAAGGCTTGGCCGACAATGTCCAAGCTCAAGGGCAAGAAGATGCGGGTAAGTGATGCCTGCATTGGCTGCGGCCAGTGCGTCACGCTCTGCCCCAAGGGCAATATCCGCCTTGAAAACGGCCGCGCGGTCATCGGAAAAGACTGCATCCAGTGCCTGAGCTGCCTGCAATACTGCCCGCAGCAGGCAATCAACCTCGGCGGCGCCAGCAAGAACCGTGAGCGCTATCACAACGTCAAAATCAGCGCCAAGGAATTGGGCGAAAAGGTCATCCACATAGATTAACAATTAATTGCAAATGCTCCGCGTTCGTGTAATAAGTATGGACGCGGGGCTTTTTTACGCCTGATTTTTGGCTCCTTTCCGCATTGCGTGGGCGGTGCTTTGATGATATTATATAATTGACCTTTTATAGGGCAATTTATCTTTTCAAAGTGAGGATGCTGGCATGAGTGTTTCCAATATACTCGCCCTCTTCGGCGGCGTGGCGCTGTTCCTCTTCGGCATGTCGCTCATGGGAGACGGGCTGAAAAAAGTCGCGGGCAGCAGCCTTGAGCTTGTGCTCTTCCGCCTGTCGGGCACACCACTGCGCGGTATGCTGCTCGGCACCGGGGTCACGGCTGTTATTCAGTCGTCCGCGGCCACGTCAATCATGGTCGTCGGCTTTGTAAACTCCGGCATGATGAAGCTCCGGCAGGCAATTTCCGTCATCCTCGGCGCGCTCGTCGGCACGAGTATAACCGGCTGGATAATCGCGCTTTCCAGCCTTGAAAGCAGCTCCGGCGGTCTCGCGTCCATTTTCTCCACGGCCACAATCTCCGCCGCCGCGGCCATCGTCGGCATAGTGTTGCGCATGTTCAGCAAGCAGCAGCAAAAGCGGCATATCGGCGATATCCTGCTCGGCTTTGCCGTTTTGATGTTCGGCATGCAGTCCATGAGCGGCGCGGTGTCGCCCCTGCGGCAAAGCGAGACCTTTATCAATATTCTCACCACATTTTCAAATCCGCTCCTCGGCATCCTCGTCGGCGCGGTGTTCACCGCAATTTTGCAGAGCGCGTCGGCCGCCATCGGTATTTTGCAGGCGCTCTCCGCCACGGGGGCTGTCACCTTTGCCACCGCCTACCCCATAATTCTGGGTATCGCTGTGGGCGCGGCGGTGCCGGTGCTGCTCTCAGCTATCGGCGCGCGGGTCGACGGGCGGCGCGCGGCCTTCTCCTACCTCATCTCAGAGCTGAGCGGGGCGGTGGTCTGCGCCATAGCCTTCTATTCGCTGGACTTTTTCATGGATTTTGCCATAAAGCAGCATGTTATGAACGCGTTCAGCATTGCGCTTGTCAATACCGTTTTCCGCACGATAACGGCGCTTGTGCTCATGCCTCTGGTTGACAGACTTGCCGCGCTCATCTCCGCCATCGTCAAAGAGAGCGAGGCCGAACGTGAGGTAAACCGCGAGTTTGATAGGCTCGACGAGCGCTTTCTCAAGCACCCCGCGGTTGAGCAGAGCAGGCTTACGGTCAATTCCATGGCCAATGTCGCGCGCACCAACCTCTTCAATGCCATGTCACTTTTGGCCGAGTATGACGCGTCCGGCTACGACAAGGTTCAGCGCGCGGAAGATTTGCTCGACCAGTTTGAGGATAAGCTTGGCACCTACCTTGTCAAGCTCACCGTGCCGGAACTGAGCTCCGCCCAGAATGAGCATGTGTCGAAGTATCTCCACACCCTCAGCGACTTTGAGCGCATAGGCGACCATGCCGTGAATATCGCGGAGACGGCGCTTGAGAAGCATGAGAAGAAGGTCAGCTTCTCGCCGCAGGCACAGCAGGAGCTTGCCGTGCTCTCCGGCGCGGTCAGCGAGATAGTCAATGTCGCAGTTGACTGCTTTGTCGACGAGAATCTCAGCGCGGCCTATCGCGTTGAACCCTTGGAGGAGCGCATAGATGTCCTCTGCGACGAGATGAAACTGCGCCATGTCGACCGCCTGCAAAAGGGCGAGTGCTCGCTCAATGACGGCTTCATCTTCAATGACCTGCTCACGAACTTTGAGCGCGTTGCCGACCACGCGTCGAATATCGCCATCGCGCAAATCGAGCTGCACACGCAGGTCTATGACGCGCACAGCTATGTTATCAACCTCAAGGAACTCCACTCCCATAATTTTGATGAGTATTATGGCGAGTACAGCGAGAAGTACAGAATATAAAGGCGGCATACCGCGGGCGGCACGGAAAAAACCGTGCCGCCCGCGCTAAAATTTAAAGCGGTACATGATTTCTTAATATTTTTGAATTATAATCAACATAAAAGTTAACGGGATTGGAAGGGGAAGCATAGATGAAGCATCCGGCGCTGGCAAGGGTCATGGCTGCAGTCTTTGCCATAATGTGTGTTATAATGCTTGTCGCGGGCATTTTCGCCATAGGTGACGCTAAAGTCCAGCTCACGGCAGATGAGAAAGAATATAATAAGCTCACGGAGCGCATAGCGACCTATGAGGAGCTGACCGCGAAGCTCGCCGGGGTTGAGCCCAGCAAAACCGCCAAGGAGAAGCTGGACGCGAGGCAGGAGCAGCACGACAAGGACGCGTCGGAATACCGCATGGACTTGGCCGAGCGCGGCGCAACGCAGGGCGGCTACAAGATGGGCGCGGATAAGCTCTGGGAGGCGAAGGCAGAGCTCAAGGAGGGCGAATACCAGTATCAGGTTGGCCGCGCTCAGTTTGAGCAGAAAGCCGCGGAGTTTGAAGCGATGAAAGAACAGGGACAGCAGATGATTGATAAGGCGCGGAGCGCTGCCGCGGCGATATCTGCTTATGCACCGCCAAAACCTACCGCGCCGCCAGTACCGACTGTAGTTGAAGATCCGGGAGTTTTTGAAGCACCGGAGAACGCGACACCGGAAGAAATAGAGCAGGCACGGGCGGATTATGATGCGAAGCTCAGTGCATATCAAAATTACCTTGTTGAGCTCGATAACTATGAAAAAATAGCATTGCCCGAATATGAACAAAACCTTGAAAGTTATTATAATAAATCAGCGATGATTCTCGCGCCATTCGGCGCTGAACTTGCGGAATTGGGCTTAGCCGGAGTAAACGACTGCGCGGTTGTTGCGCAAACGCTCAACAATCTGGCTGACAGCACCCAGCTCAAGCTCACGCAGGGCGAAGCCGCCCTGAACGAGGCGCGGGCGAAGCTCGACAAGGCCGGAGAGAAAATAGAGTCCGGCAAGCAGACCATACAGGGAAATCTTGAGCAGATTTGGTATGAGATGGGTCAGGCGGACGAGGAGGAGAGCGAGTTTGCCGCGCGCCGCGAGGCGCTTATGGCCGAGGCTGAGGAGTTAGCGGCTGAGACTGCGGAGCTTGAACAGCGCAAGCAGGACGAGAATAAGCTCAGCTCCACGCGATTGCTGCTCAAAAAATATGCCGGCATCAAAGAGCGGCTGGATAACGGCGGTGAGCTTGCGGAAAGTGCCAAGGCCTATGCCGAGCAGTTCAGCGCGGACTACCACCGCAGCTATAAACTGCGCCTGCTGCTTTGCGCGCTGGAGATAGTCGGCGGCGTGGTGGGGCTTTTCTGTATACCTGCGGCCTATGAAAAGAGCAAGAGCCGCGCCCTGCTCCTCATCCCGGCGGTTGTGGCACTCCTATGCGCTGCGGCGGTGGAGGCAATAGGCGTCGCGTCAGGGCTTGGCAAGGCCTATGCCGCGGTTCCGGCGATAATTTTTGCACTCCTCTACATCCTTGCTGCCGCCCCGAAAATGCGCAAAATAGAGAGCGCGTAAATCCGATAGAAATAAAATTCCAAAATAAAAACGTTCAGGAACGCTGACTGCGCGTATCCTGAACGTTTTTTTACGCTTTTTGTGACATGTCTGTCCAAAGCTCCCGCGCGGCGCGCGTTAGGGTGCTTTGTCAGCTTCGAGTTTTGGCGGTTTCAGCGGCAGAGCATGTCAATGGCCTCATCCCTGCTCGCGGCAAAGAAAACGTCTCTGCCCTTGTTGCTCTCGTATATGAAATCCTTGAGCGGCTTGCTTGTGTAGCGCGAGTAGTCGCCGTATATCGCAATGCGTCCGCCGTAGTTTACGTATTTCTGCAAAATCTCGCCCGCGAGCCCGGTGCTGAGAATAAAGAAATCCTCCGCTATAAGGTGTTTGTCGATGACGATATTCCTGGTGTCAAGCTCATATTTTGCAGACATAAGCAGGTCCAGCGCGGACTGTGCGTCAAAAATCACTTTCTCGTCGCTGACTATCACAGCGCAGGTCACATTGTTGCGTGCAGTTTTTTCGAGTGTCATTTTCTTTCCTCCATTCAAGATTGCAATTTTGAGCATTTTGCTCTTGCCTGCACTGCTAATATACCATAAAAGTGAAATATATGCAACCGTGTAAAAGCACTTGACAAATATATCGAGGCTCGATATAATATACATCGAAGCTCGATATATCGAAGCTGGATAGAAAGCTGGTGCCTATGGACAGTAAAATTAAACGCATATATGTACCTATGACTGAGAGCGGGTTTTATATCCTCTTTTGCCTGCAACAGCCGCAGCATGGCTATGGAATAAGCCAGCGGGTCAGGCAGATGACGGGGGGTGAGCTTGTAATCAGCGCGGGCACGATGTATGGAACGCTTTCAAAGATGGAGAAAGACGGGCTGATAGCTTTCGTCAGGGAAGAGGAGAAGCGAAAGCTGTATCAGATTACCGAGCTCGGCGGGGAGATTTTAGCGCTTGAGCTTGCCCGCATACAGCGCCTTTATAAGAACAGCAAGGGAGAGGACGTAAATGGATAATAAAAAAGTTATGGCTCGCGTTTTCACAATTTCCGATTATGAGGAAGAGGAAATCTGGCTCCGCAAGCAGCATCAGCAGGGCTGGAAGCTGCAAAAAACGGTGCTGCCATGCTTCTATATTTTTGAGAAATGCACCCCGGAGGATGTCGCCTATCGGCTGGACTATAAGAATAACACGGAGCAGGCGGATTATTTTCAAATCTTTCAGGACTATGGCTGGGAGTATTTCAACAGGTGCATGGGCTGGCTTTATTTCCGCAAGCCG
>CAUABY010000047.1 GCA_958427375.1 uncultured Eubacteriales bacterium | reverse complement strand
ATCCTGAACGCCTTTTCTGGCTTCGGTATTACGCCGGAGCAAATCAGTGAAAAGCTCGGCAAGGACGTTGACAAGCTGTCCAAGAACGACGTCGTTAAGCTCCGCCATCTCTACAGCGCCATCAAAGACGGCTTTGTAAAGGCCACAGATGCCTTTGGAATTGCTTCCACTTCTGACCCGTCTCTCCCTACCTCTGACGAGGAAAACGCGCTGGAGGTTGAAAGCTGATGCAGCTTACAAGGGATAATTATTACACTGCTGAGGCTGACTGGGAGTACATGTCGTGCTCCCAGTACCAAGCTTGGAACGAGTGTGAAGCTCGTGAGCTGGCGAAACTGCAAGGCCGCTGGAAAGACGAGGAGAAGGAAGCTTTTCTCGTTGGCAACTACTTCCACACGCATTTTGAAAGCCCAGAGGCACACAAGCAGTTTTGTCAAGAGCACTTCGACCAGATATACAAGACCAAGACGGTAAAAGGCAAGGGGGGTGAACCTGATATCGTTGTTGCCACCGGCAAATACGCCCCATATGTACAAGCTGACAAAATGATAGCAACGGCTAAGAGCGACGAGCTTATTAAATCCCTTCTTGATATGCCGGGTGAAAATGAAATGATTATGCACGGGAAGATTTTTGGCGTTCCATGGCGTATACGGCTTGATAAATACGTTGCGGACGGGCGCATGATTATTGACTACAAAACCGTGGCAAACATCGGCGAACTGCGCTGGTCTGAGGAACTGCGCGAGAAAGTGACCTTCATTGACGCATACGGCTACATGATGCGCGCCGCCGTATACAGTGAGATTGAAAAGCAGAACGCGCAGAGTGAGAAAGACCCCAACTTTATCATAATAGCCATTTCCAAGCAAGACCCACCCGACAAAGAGGTTCTGATGCTCAACCATCGCCAGAGATACGATTATGAGCTTGAGAAGATAAAAAATCGTCTGCCCCTGATACAGTCCATCAAGGAGGGGCGTGTTAAGCCCAAGCGTTGCGGCTGTTGCGACTATTGCAGAGCAACCAAAAAGCTTTACGCAATAAAGCCTTATTACGCCCTCATGCCTGATTTCAGAGAGGAGCAGGAAGATGATGCAGGCGCAGAGCTTATCACGGAATGAACGTGAACGCTGCTGGGTAGTCCACAGACACCGCGCCTACTGGAACGTGTGCCCTCTGTGTGGGGCAAACATTCAGTGGGTGCGGCTATGGGACGGCTCGTACAGCCCCTGCAATGAAGAGCCGGTTTTGTACTATATCCCGGAAGATAAAAAGGGCAGATACAAGGTCGTTGTGAAGAATGAAATATTAGACCATGCTTCGCTCAGAGTCCCGTTTGGGAAAGCGGTTAAATATGCACATTTACCGCATTATTATTCGTGCCTGCCTCTCCGCAGTGAACGCCGAGAATGGGCATTGAAACACAAAGAAAGGTATTGACCTATTATGCTTAATAAAGTTTTTCTTATGGGACGTTTCGTAAGAGACCCCGAAAATCGCACAACCAAGAGCGGCAAATCCGCCGTTTCGTTTACCCTCGCTGTTGAGCGCGACTATGCCCCAGAGGGGCAGAACAGAGAAGTAGATTTCCTTAATTGCATGGCTTGGGGCGGCACGGCGGACCTGATAAGCCGCTACTTTTCAAAAGGCAGTCTGGCAACTGTCTGCGGCAGAATAGAGGTTCGGAGTTATACCGACCGCGACGGAAACAACCAGACGGCCACAAACATTCAGGTTGACAACATCTATTTCGGCGGAGAAAAGCGCTCATCAAAATCCGATGAAAAGCCCAAGCAGAGCAATTCGGGTGCAAGGGGAAAAAACGGATATTCTTCCACTGACAAAGTCTCTCAGCAGAGTTTTGTTGAAATGGATGATGCCGATGATGACTTGCCGTTCTGATAGAAAAATGTAGCGATAAAAGGAGCTGTGTATATGACACAAACATTCGACTGTGATATAGCTTCAATTTGCGGCATTGGTGCTGCCGTGCTTTTTCAGAATTTTTGCTCCGCTATCGAGCAAAATCACAATGGCACTGTAAAGACTGAAAACGGCAAGTGTTGGGTTAGAGCAAGCGTTAGAGCCCTTGCACAAGGGCATCCGTATATGCCAAACCACGCCATCCGCACAGCGTTGGAAAAGCTTCTTGATGCTGGGTTAATCGAAGCCAAGCACCTAAGCGATTCGCATTTTGACAGAACCGCATGGTATGCTATAACCAATTTTGGATATGCACTTTTCGCAGGAACGAGAGAACGTAAAGAAGAAACCGAGGTTAACTAAGGTATGGCAACTGGAAAACGATATTACTGGATTAAGCTAAAAGACACTTTTTTCAACGATGATGGACCCGCAGATTTTCTTATGAGCCAGACTGATGGCGCAAACTATGTTGTCCTTTATCAAATGCTGTGCCTAAAAACAATCAACACAAATGGGCGGCTGTCTAACCAGATTGGGGAAGTTATCATCCCCTACGACATTGAGAAGATACGCCGAACGTGCAAATACTTCTCCGCTGACACCATCCGCATTGCTCTAAATCTCTACAAAGCTCTTGGTCTCATTTATGAGGACGTAAACGGCACTCTTACTATATCCGACCATGACAACATGGTGGGTAGTGAAACCGACTGGGCAGCTAAGAAAAGGCGACAGATGGCTGGAAATAACCCACCTGAACTCCCCCAACCCTGTGGGGATGATACTGGGGACGATTGTGGAGACGTAAGTGGGGAAACTGGTGGGGAAAATTTCCCCATAGAGATAAGAGATAAAGAGATTAAGAGATTAAGAGATAAAGATTTAAATTTAAATATCTCTAAAAAAGAAAAAAAACAAAAGAAAAAAGGTCCTTGCGAGGATGAGACTGCCTCTCCTGATGTCAGCACCGCAAGCGGCACTGACGTTATTCCCCCTAAAGAGGGAAAATTTAGCGAGAACAGCGATGCTTATCAGGCTGCAAGCTATTTAGCCCGTCAAAAGGTGAAAAACTATCCCAACTTGAAATCACCGTCCGAGGAAGATATTCAACGCTGGGCAAACGATATTGACAAATGCAACCGCATTGACGGCTATAGCTGGGATGACATAGCAGACGTTCTCCACTTCTCGCAAAAGAGCAAATTCTGGCGGCAGAACATACGTTCTGGCGCAAAATTCAGGGAGCAGTATGAGCGGCTTCTAATCCAGATGACTGAGGAGGAAAAGAGCAGAAATGGGCGAAGATAGCGTACTGAGCTATGCTCTTAACTACAATCAGGACATGGAGTTATCCGTTGTCGGCGCTTGCTTTATTGACCCCCGTTTTCTGGACAGAGTCGCAGGACGGCTGAATGTTGACGACTTCATGAACCCAACATGCGCAGCGCTTTTCGGTTCGGCTTCCAGCGCTTGGAACAACGGAAATGCACTTGACCCTATTGCCGCGCAGGATGTGATTCGCGGGAAAGTACCTGATGCGGCGAAGTACATAACGGACTGTATGTTGTTATGCCCGTCAGTCACAGCGGCGGAAGGCCACGCGGACTATATACACAGCAGTGCCAAGGACAGACGCTTGCGCTCAAAAATAGACGAGGCAATGTCCGACAGCGCAGGAGATGAACTTGCAACCAAAATTGCCGGAATATGTCAGGACTACATAAGTGGCAAACTGGGACGCAGTTACACCTTGGCGCAAACGCTGGATAGTGTTATGGACGCTCTCGGTTCGCCGCCTGCGAACAGGCTTGACACTGGCTTTAAGCGCATGGATGCGCTCCTGATGGGCATGAGGGGTGGAGACATTGTGATTGTCGCAGCTCGTCCTGGCGTCGGCAAATCGGTTTTCGCACAAAATATCGCAATACGCACCGCAGCAACGGGAAAAACCGTGCTCCTATACTCGCTTGAAATGCGCCATGTGGAATTGGGCGAGCGCATATTGTCAAACGCGAGCGGCGTTAGGCAGGACGATATTATCACGCACAATCTGAGCGACCAGTCGTGGCAAAGCTTAAACAGCGCCTGCGAGAGGCTGTATCAATTGCCGATGATAATCAACGATGACCCTCGTGTGACTGTCAGCAAGATACGCGCGGAGGCAAGAGTGACAAAAAACCTTGGGCTTATCGTGATTGATTACATAACGCTGCTCACAAGCGAGGAGAAGTATGCAAATCGAAATCTTGAGGTCGGTGCTCTGAGCCGAGCGCTCAAAGTGCTGGCAATGGAGCTGGACGTTCCGATAATTCTTCTCTCTCAGCTTAACCGCGAGTCCTCCGATACGGACAAGCCTAAAATTTCAGAGCTACGTGACAGCGGAAATCTTGAGCAGGACGCGAGCAAGATTATTTTTCTCTGGAATGTTGACGAAGAACAGGGCATAAAGGGCGTATCTATCGCCAAGAACCGCTACGGACGATGTGGCGTAATACAGATGCGCTTCAAGGGCGACAATATGTTCTTCTCCGAACTCCCGCAAGATATGGAAGTCTGGAAAGCCTCGACCTCAACCCGCCGTGGGAAAAACAAATGGGCGGATGATGACTAAGATGACCGCAATGAAAGCGAGGATGATAATGCAATAGCCATCAATCTTATACAGCAAGACACCCCCGACGAGAATAATCCAGCAAAATTAGAAAGGATTTTTGAAAATGAAAGAAATTATTGTAACAAATCAGGCCGAGCTTGACGCTATCTCCGTTGATTACAACGGCAGGATTATCATAAATTTTGGTACGCCCTACAACAGAGCAGTTGTGAATAGACGCTTTAAATATTCCGTCGTGGCGAGGGGGGACAGCTCCGTCGAGGCGTGGGGGAACAGCTCCGTCGTGGCGTGGGAGAACAGCTCCGTCGTGGCGAAGGAGAACAGCTCCGTCGTGGCGTGGGGGGACAGCTCCGTCGAGGCGAGGGGGAACAGTCAGATAGTAGATGCTTATCGAAATAACAATATCAAAATATCCGGCAATGCCCGCATTGTATACAACCCGTCTACTATCGAAGAATGGGCGGAGAGCAACGACATTGAGATAATCGACGGCAAAATCAGACTGTATAAGGCTGTGCATTTGCGCAATAAGCAGTATGTGTCCGATTATAACGATGAGTTTATTTATACAATCGGTGAGGTTGCTGACGCTGGGGGCTTTACAGCCGACCCAGCGGAAGATTGCGGCGAAGGAATACATATGGCGACGCTTTCATGGGCGGCGGCATATGGGCAGAGCTGGTGTAATTTAGCCATACTGGAGCTGGAGGCAGAAACCGATGAAATTGTCGTGCCTCTCTATGAGACGGGCAAGGTGCGCGCGCCGAAAGCAAAGGTTATCCGAGAAGTGCCGCTTGAAGAAGCCGGATTGCTCGGCAAAATCCTCGCGAAGAAAAGGCACCAGTAATCGGCGGAGGACAAACCATGATACAGATAACAGATAGCAATGAAATCACGATTATCGGCGAGGTTGAGCCGCTGGTCACTCAATATGCACTTATCACGAAGAATCTGTATGAGGCCTTTACCTCAAATGGGTGCGGGACGAGCAGAAGAATTATGTTGATGTTGCTTAAATCATGCACATTGGGTATTGATGAAGCCCTCAACAGCGCTGAGGAGGAGAACCGATGATGAAAATTAACGACAGTGGAGAGCGGACAATGTTTTCAACTGGGGCTTGCCGCGATTTGAATGAGGGCAAAGGCCGTATGGATTTATTACCATGGGCGGCAATTTTGGAAGTTTCCAAGCATTGTGAGCGCGGGGCTCTCAAATACGGCGAGCACAACGTTGACCGGGGCATTCCCCTCTCCTCACTCTGTGATTCGGCGGCGAGGCATCTTGCCAAATTTATTGACGGTCAGGATGAGATTTGATAGCCTTGAAGATATGCCGCCCGCTTTGCGGGAGCGCGTGAGAGAGCAGCTTATCCGAGACGCAAAGAGAAACAGAAATAAATCCATTCCTGCGACTCCTGCTCCCTCAAAAAAAAACGACGTGGCTTCTTCTGCGTGGCAGGAAAAACGGCCTAAGCGGAAATACAACAATCAGCCCACAGAGCGGCTACTGTCAAACGGTGAGTGTATCAAGTTCGGCAGCAAGACCGAGGCGGCGTATTACGACGAGCTATTAACGCGGCAAGCGTTAGGGCAGGTGCGCAAGATACGCCTACAAGTTGAATATCTGCTCAAGCCCGCCTATACCGACGGAGAAACGGGTGAGCGTTTCTCGCATATCACGTATATTGCGGACTTTGTATTCGAGGAAAAGCGCGAGGACGGCAGCTGGCATGAGGTCATTAAAGACACCAAGGGCGGCGGGCGCAAAGGCACAAGCACTAAAACTTTCATTCTCAAGCGTAAGCTCATGGCAGACATGGGATTGTACGTAGAGGCAATAGAAAGAAAATAAAAACTAAGAAAAAGTTAG
Organism: uncultured Eubacteriales bacterium; assembly: GCA_958427375.1. Classification (GTDB taxonomy): domain Bacteria; phylum Bacillota; class Clostridia; order Oscillospirales; family Oscillospiraceae; genus Limivicinus. The sequence continues at coordinate 4,839 of CAUABY010000047.1, read as the reverse complement.
TGTTTATGCAAGAAACAACAAAAAATATTGAAATTCACAGTCCAAAAGTATTGACAACATTTGCGCTTACGAGTAAAATTTAAGTGAATAAACGAGAAAAGGTAGAGTGATACAGTTTTATATGGCTGGACGGCTCTGCCTTTTATGATGCTTTAGGAGGGAGAGCACGTTATGGCGGAAAAAGAGACAGTACAGCAGTGCTGTCTGTGCGGCAAGGTGTTGAACGACATCAACGCATGGAAATTACCAGAACGCCTTAATGGACATTATACCCCCTACTGCATGAAATGTCAGCCAAAGGTGTATAACCAAAGGGCGGCAACGGTCGGTTACAAGCTTGCAATGTTTCTGTGCGCGGCAGAGTTCAACATGCCCTACATGCCTGAACTTTTCAAGGCGGCGCAGAAGCTTCAAAATGACAAGATTAATCCATGGGAAGCCTATACGATAGTGCTTTGCCAAAAAGGACTTCATAAAGGCGAGAAGTTTGGCGAGTTTACCGACGGCGTAACTGACATAAAAAAAGCTTTTGACGGCAACGCGGAGACCCTTTATGTCGATGACGAGATGCTGTGCGCGGACGATTACGTTGACGGCAGAGTGTCGCAGGAAAAGAAATGGGGAAAAGGGCCGACCGACCACCCCTATACGCAAGAAGATTACGACAAACTTGACCGCATTTTCTCTGCCATCGCCGACAATCGGCCTGCGATAAGCCTACAGACCCAGATGGCGATTGAAAAAATATCGCGTTGGACGCTTGAACAGGATTTTTATTTCTACAACGGTGACCCGCAGAAAGCAAAGCTTTTGGGAGACCTGATAAAAAGCGAAATGGAGAATGAACAGCTCCGCAAAAAGGATGAACTCCCGCAAGACTTGGAAAAGTTAGACGGCATTGTAAAGGCAGTTGAGGCAAAAGGCCTCATGGGTCTACCTTTTCCAGAGTTATTAAAAAAACTTCGCCCGGAATATCCGTTGACATTGGACGTTGCAGACCAAATACTTTTGGCAATATACAACACGAGCGCTTGGAATGAGGGGCGCGCCGAAATGACAAGCATCCCCCCTAATCTTCTGCTTAAAGACGAACTGGGAGAGTTTATGCCGGAGCCGGATGACGCAGAAAAAGAAATTTATCGCAAGCTTAACATCATACGCGGTGATGCGCAGTGAGAAAAGATTATGTCTACAGCCGAAGAAGCGGCGGATTTATAAAAAAACAGACCCGGCAGGGCGTAAACTATGATGACTTTGCTACCGAGTGGTGGGCGCTTCTGATTGCTTTTTTCAGATACTACCCCGACTATCTTGAAGACCTTACAGAAAGCCCGAATTGCAAATATCACAACAGTCTGATAGGCCGCGTAATGCGCCGGGCTATGGTTAGATACCGCGTTGTGTCCATTATTGGCTCTCGCGGAACAACAAAAACAAGCGCGGTAATAAGCGCAGCAAGTAATAAGGGCATTCTCTACCCAAGCGAGGTTATGGCCTACTACGGTCCGTCAAACAAGCAGACAGCAAAGATAGCCTCTGAGGCGTGGCACGAGTACGAATACAACTATCCGTATTTAGCCAAGCACTGGACGATAAACAACGACTCTTTTGACACTTTCAAAATAAGCACCCCTGAAGGGAGCGCTGTTGAAGTAGCCATAGACCGAGGCAGAAACACCCATTGCGTTATCGGCGAGGAATGTGGACAGGAGGACGGTACATCGCGCTTTAACTGGTCTGATTTCAACCAGATTGTCAAAGCGACTAACCGTCTGCAACACTTGATAGACGGCGTTCCTGACCCTTCGCATCAAGACCTCGCAGAAATATATATTACGTCGGCAAGCTCGAAAGAAAACCCGGCTTACAGCGTGTACATGAAAACGCGCAAGAAAATGGCAGATGGCGAGAGCGCTTTTGCCTGTGCCATTCCGTGGCAAGTTCCCGTTCTGTGTAAAATAAGGCCGTTTGAGTACTATGACGGTCTGCGTGACACCCTTACAAAAGAAGAGTTCATGCGCGAATGCGAATCAAAATGCACCGGCAGTGTGGAAAACCCGCTTCTCCGCGACCAGTACGTTCAGGATGCTAAAACCCTCGCGGTCATGGAGGACAAACATTGCGGAGACCAGAACGTGCGCTACTATATCGGCTATGATGTTTCATACAGGCAGCGCAACGGCAATGCCATGTGCGCAGAAGTGGTTCTCAAGACTTATGAGCAGCGAGGAACCACGAGCTTCAAGAAAGACTGTGTTTATTTGACCGACTTGCCGCCGCTTGACGCGGAACGGCAGGCGCGAAGAATAAAGAATCGCTGGACACAGTACCGTCTTGACGGCGCACCCGAACCGATAATTGTGATAGACTCCTGGCAGTTCGGCGAAGCCGTTGTCCAACAGCTCCACCGAGACTTGGACGATGGGCTACCACCCCTGTGCACCGTAAACAACGACGACAGATATCGAGACCTTGTGCAAAAAGGTGCTGTCCCGTGCATCTATTCTTTGTATGCAACACCGGGGCGCAGCGGTGCTGACCCCAACATAGATATGCTGGATTATATAACACGCGAGTTTGAGCACGGCAATGTTGGCTTGCTGACTACCAACGTTCACGACGGGACGAGAGCTTATAAACTGGCGCACAACATCAAGGATGACAGGCAGGACGTTAAAATTCAGCACCCGTACATCAAAACCAAAGAGTTGTGCGACCAGATAGCCAACCTCCGCAGGAAGAAAACCGGCAGTGGATGGACGCAGGAAGAAATTAACCGCCACATCAACAAGGACTTGTGGTCGGCCATGATGTACGCGGCAAGGCCAATAAAGCTTGACGAGGACGCATTTGTGGCGGCACAGAACCACCGCAAGAGTAGCTACCAATTAGCCGCTGAACATCTCGACAGTGAGATAACTTACGCTCCAGTTAAAACAAGGAGCGTAAAACGCCTTGGAAGAGGAGCTATAGTATGACTGAAATACCCAAGAACAAGCTCTGGGCGCTTCCGACAACGGGCAAAAACCTTGCGTTGCAAGAGACCTTTGCGCATTTTTACTCGGACGCAGACCATATTCTTATTGTCTCTCCCACGGCTCCCAACGGAGCCAAAGAAGTTACGCCCGACCTTGAATATCTGCTGACGCAGGCAGACCTGCTGTGGATATGGAATGAGAGCATGGGTATACAGCGCGAGGAGGAACTTAAATATCGAAAAGAGCTTGATGATTATATGAGGAGCTTTGAAGAGCGCTTCCTTGCAGAGCTTGAAATACGTAAGAAAGGTGGAGCGGAAATTGGAAATAACGCAGATGGGGCCGATGGAAGCTCCCACGACAACAAGCTATAAAAAGCTGGGAGAAATATTAGCAAAAGCAAACTCCATGTATGGCGGTTTGGGCATGAGCGACTATTTCGGCGCGTTCACCGCCGCTGGCGGGCTTGGCTTTCTAAATAACTGGCCTCAGCTACAGAACTCACGCGTAAAGGGAATTAACACACGCCCCGCCGATTTTGGCAAAAACGAGATATCGGCGATGGTGCAGAACCCTGATGGTTGTGAGCAAAGCCTCAGAGCCGTTTCCGCTTCTCTCGCCTACAGCACCAAAACCTACGACCTTATCCTAAAGACTTATCCAGACACCTTAACATACTCGTGGTATGTATATCCCACCTACACCGATGCCGAGATAAGCAAGAAGGACAAAATGCGTGATATGCTACTTGCACAGCGGCTTGCGCATACTGTTGGCGTAAAAGAAAAGGCGCACGAATTGTGCGGCCTGTGCATGAAGTACGGCAAGGTATTTGTTATTCCGCGAATATCCGTGGATAAAAGCCACAACAAGATAAACTATGCGTTTTTGCAGGAACTTCCGATGGATTGGTGCAAAATCGTAGGTTACAACAACGGGCCGGGCAAATACACCGTGGCATTTAATCTCTTTTATTTCCTGCGCCCCGGCAATGACTGGCGGCAATTCGGCGACCTTTTCGAGCCGTATATGCGAACATTTAATGAGGTCGTTGTAAAAACGCCCGGCAAATATGTCTATAACACGATTGATGCCGATAAATTCAACGCAATTCGTGCAAATGAAACAATAGGTAATCCCCAGTGGGCAAATGTTAACCGAGAGTATTTCTACTGGGTAACACTTCCCGCAGACAAGGTCTTCACAATCGAAGCTGACGATACCACACCGCTTGCCATTCCGCCCAATACTGGAATGTTCGTTTCTCTGACACAAATTCCGAATTACGAGGCGGCACAGCTTGAAATCATATTGAACCCGTTGACATCCGTGCTGACCGGCTCCTTGGAGACCTATGACCCCAAAAGTACATCTGATGATGACCCCATTCGCGTGTCGGAAACGACGCGAAAGCTCTTCGAGTACCTTTGGTATCATATGCTCAACAAAAATAACACGAGCGGCATAGGTCTTTATCTTGCTCCGGCAAAGGATTTGAAACTTCAAACCATTTCCGATACTGTGGCAAATACGGATATAAGCTCCACGGCATATTCAGACCAAATTCTCAAAGCCGGTTTGCCTTCTTTGATACCCACCACGAACGACCCCAAGGTCGGTGTAGCACAGCTTTCCGCTTATCTCGCCGCAGCATACGCAAAGTTCATCTATGGTAGCATGGAGCGCATAATGGACTGGATGATAGAAAAGCTCAATTGCAAAACTCCTATGCGCTTTAAAATGTTTGGCGATATCTTCAAGCAGGAGGATGAAATTGAGAACGCGCGAAAGGGCATGACAAACGGCTGCCTTGTGGACACCATGAAATACAATGCGCTTTCCGGGCATACGATACTCGATG